>NZ_JBYSVX010000005.1:112170-193109 GCF_058986605.1 Pseudomonas sp. GW821-FHT07E12
CCCTCAAAAAAAAAAACCCCCCCCCCAGATGTACTAGGTGGTCTCGTGGGCTCGGAGATGGGGATAAGAGACAGGCTGATGGCCCTAGGCCCCCCAGAGCCGCTCCTGCGCCGACGATACAAGGGCTTTCGATGAACACGCTACCCAACTGGCTCGAACTCCACCGTGGCAACGCGCCACTGATCGTCAGCTTCCCGCACACCGGCACCGAACTGCCGGCCAGCGAGGCCGAAGGCTTCGCCTCACCCTGGCTGGCGCGACGCGATGCCGACTGGTGGGTGCATCACCTGTACGAATTCGCCCGCGACCTCGGCGCCACCACGATCCGTACCGCGATCTCGCGCTCGGTAATCGACGTCAACCGCGATCCCAGCGGCGTCTCGCTCTATCCGGGCCAGAACACCACCGGCCTGTGCCCGCTGGTCACCTTCGACGACCAGCCGCTGTACAAGCCCGACGCGGAACCGGACGCAGCGGCCATCGCGCATCGACGCGACACCTGGTTCACGCCTTACCACGACACCCTCGCCGCCGAGATCGCACGGCTGCGCGAGCGACACTCCAGCATCGTGGTCTACGACGCGCATTCGATCCGCTCGCACATCCCGCACCTGTTCGATGGTGAACTGCCGCAGTTCAACATCGGCAGCAATGCCGACACCAGCTGCGCCAACGCACTGACTGACGAGGTCGAACGCATCTGTCGCGCCAGCGGCCTGGCCACCGTGCGCAATGGTCGCTTCAAGGGTGGCTGGATCACTCGCCACCACGCCAACCCGACCCATGGCGTGCACTCGATCCAGATGGAACTGGCCTGCCGTGGCTACATCGACGAGCCGGCCATGCCCACGCCCGACAACTGGCCCACGCCGTGGAATCCGCAGCGCGCCGCGCCACTACGCGACGTGCTGCAGCAAGTACTCAGCGCCTGCCTCGCCTTTGCGAACCGCTGAACTCGTTCGAACCCTCGCAAAACCCGCGGCTGCCTGCGCGGACTTTTGAATCCAAGGACTTTCCCATGACCCGCCGCGACCCGTCCCGCATCATCCATGCCCCCACCGGCACCACGCTCAACGCCAAGAGCTGGCTGACTGAAGCGCCCCTGCGCATGCTCCAGAACAATCTCGATCCGGACGTCGCCGAGCGCCCGGAGGAACTGGTGGTCTATGGCGGTATCGGCCGTGCCGCGCGCGATTGGGAATCCTTCGACAAGATCATCGAAACGCTCAAGCGCCTGGACGACGACCAGACCCTGCTGGTGCAGTCGGGCAAGCCGGTCGGCGTGTTCCGCACCCATGCCGATGCGCCGCGCGTGCTGATCGCCAACTCCAACCTGGTGCCGCGCTGGGCCACCTGGGACCACTTCAACGAGCTGGATAAGAAGGGTCTGGCGATGTACGGTCAGATGACCGCCGGTAGTTGGATCTACATCGGCGCGCAAGGCATCGTGCAAGGCACCTACGAAACCTTCGTCGAAATGGGACGGCAGCACTATGGCGGCGATCTGTCCGGGCGCTGGCTGTTCACCGGCGGCCTCGGCGGCATGGGCGGCGCGCAGCCGCTGGCGGCAGTGATGGCCGGCGCCTCGTGCCTGGCGGTGGAATGCCGCAAGTCCAGCATCGACATGCGCCTGCGCACCGGCTATCTCGACACCTGGACCGACTCGCTGGACGAAGCACTGCGCCTGATCGACGAATCGTGCAAGGCCAGGAAGCCGCTGTCGGTCGGGCTGCTCGGCAACGTCGCCGACGTGCTCACCGAACTGCTCGCACGCGGAGTCAAGCCGGATCTGTTGACCGACCAGACTTCCGCCCATGACCCGGTCAACGGCTACCTGCCGCAGGGCTGGACCGTCGAACAATGGGACGAGAAGCGCGTCAGTGCGCCGAAGGACGTGGAGAAGGCCGCACGCGTGTCGATGGCCCACCATATCCGCGCCATGCTCGGCTTCCACGCCCTCGGTGTCCCGACCGTGGACTACGGCAACAACCTGCGCCAGATGGCGCTGGAAGAAGGCGTCGCCAACGCCTTCGACTTCCCCGGCTTCGTGCCTGCCTACATCCGCCCGCTGTTCTGCCGTGGTGTCGGCCCATTCCGTTGGGCTGCGCTTTCGGGCGACCCGGACGACATCGCCAAGACCGACGCCAAGGTCAAGGAGCTGATCCCGGACAACCCGCACCTGCATCGCTGGCTGGACATGGCTGCCGAGAAGATCAAGTTCCAGGGTCTGCCGGCGCGCATCTGCTGGGTCGGCCTGGGCGATCGCGACCGCCTCGGGCTGGCCTTCAACGAAATGGTGCGCACCGGTGAACTGAAGGCACCGGTGGTGATCGGCCGCGACCACCTCGACAGTGGCAGCGTTGCCTCGCCGAACCGCGAGACCGAAGCCATGCGCGACGGCTCCGACGCCGTTTCCGATTGGCCGCTGCTCAACGCCCTGCTCAATACCGCCAGCGGCGCGACCTGGGTCTCGCTGCACCACGGCGGCGGCGTCGGCATGGGCTTCTCGCAACACGCCGGCATGGTCATCGTCTGCGATGGCACCGAAGCCGCCGACAAGCGCATCGCCCGCGTGCTGTGGAACGACCCGGCCACCGGCGTGATGCGTCACGCCGATGCCGGTTACGAGATCGCGATCGACTGCGCGAAGGAAAAGGGATTGGATCTGCCGGGCATCCTTGCCTGACATCACCTCGACCGGCGTCACAGATCTGCCGCACCGGCCCCAAGGCCGGTGCGATGCCCGATACTGGGCGCGGGTTTCCGATACGACGCCATGAGCCTTCTCGTCTACATCATCGCTATCGCCGTCGCCGTGATCTGGGCGATCACCGCTACGCTCTTCGCCCTGTCCCGGAGCCGCCGGCTGCGCCAGGCCGACCTGGTGCAGATCGAGGCCCAGGCCACGATCGACCGCTATCGCGCGGCCCTGTCGCAACTGAACGCCAAGGCCAAGGCGACATCCGAAGAACTTGGGGCGCTGCAGCGCGTCCATCTCGAACTGCAGCGCGCCGTCGAAGCACGGGAGCAGGCCCAGGAACAGGCCGAAGAACAAGCTCGACGCGCCGAGCAGGATCGACCGTCCCCCGCGATCGCACTCGAACGCCTGGACCTGGCCGTGGAAATCGGCGTCCTGCTCGAACACGTAGCGCGCGTGGCCCGGGCGCTCCGCCCGTACAGCGCCCACAGCCGCGGCCATCTCGGCCCGGAACCGGCCAGGGCCCGCTACGACGTGCACTGGCTGTCCGATTGCCTGCATGGCTTCGACCAGCTCGGCCAGGCCCTCGAAAGAGGCAGCCTCGGCGCACTGAACACCGCCTGCGCCGACCTGCTGTCGATGTACGAGACCTACCTGAAGGACAGCTCCGGCTACAACAGCCGCGACACCTTCCAGCGACTGGCCAAACAAGTGCCGATGACCCAGGCGATCGATGCGATCCGCTCGATCGCCACGAAGGCGCGCCACGCGACCCTCCAGCGACACAGCGATGACACGCTGAGCGAAATCGAGCGCGAGCTGCAGGGCACGCGCTGATGCCGGCTGCGTCGCCATCTGCATGCTTCCAGCGCACAATGGAAACATCGCTGACTCGGTGATTGCCCCAGGACCAGAGGTCATCTTGCGCACTGTCCACGCCACCCGCTACGTCACGCCATTGCGCGAAGGCGGCTCGTTGCCGGCCATCGTCGAAGCCGACGATGACGGCCTCTATGTCATGAAATTTCGTGGCGCCGGCCAAGGCCCCAAAGCGCTGGTCGCCGAACTGATCTCCGGCGAACTGGCGCGCACGCTCGGCCTGCCGATGCCCGAGATCGTATTCGTCGAACTCGACGCCGAATTCGCGCGCACCGAGCCGGATCCGGAAATCCAGGATCTGATCCGCGCCAGCGAAGGCCTCAACCTCGCGCTCGACTATCTGCCGGGTGCCATCAACTACGACCCGGCGGCAATGCGCCCGGATGCCGCGCTTGCCTCACGCATCGTCTGGTTCGATGCGCTCGTCAGCAACGTCGATCGCACCACGCGCAATACCAATCTGATGGTCTGGCACAACCGCCTGCACCTGATCGATCACGGCGCGTCGCTGTATTTCCACCACGACTGGGCCAATGCCGCCCAAGCAGCCGCCAAGCCGTTCGCGCTGATCCGCGATCACGTGCTGCTGCCATTCGCCAACGACATCGCCGCGGCCGACGAGGAACTGGCCTCGAAGCTGGATGAGTCGGTAATCGAGCGCATCGTTGCGCAGGTCCCCGACAGCTGGTTGTTGCCCGATCCGGAATTTGCCGACGTCCAGGCCCAGCGTCGCGCCTATGCCGACCACCTCAAGCAGCGCCTGGCACAGCGCCAGGTCTTCGTCCAGGAGGCCATCCGTGCCCACGCCGCACACCTATGACTACGCGATCATCCGCGTGGTACCGCGGGTGGAACGCGAGGAGTTCATCAACGTCGGGGTGATCATTTCCTGCCCCAGCGCACGCAGTCTGGAAGCACGCATCGAGCTGGACGAAGCGCGCCTGCATGCGCTCGCACCGAGCCTGGACATCGATGCATTGCAGCCGTACCTGAAAGCCATCGAGGCCATCTGCCGCGGCGATGCCGATGCCGGCCCCATCGCCGCGCTGCCGCCGCGTTCGCGCTTCCACTGGTTGACCGCCAAGCGCAGCTCCATCGTGCAGATCTCACCGGCGCACGTCGGCCGCACCCTGCACCCGGAGCGGATCGTCGAGCATCTGATGGAACGGATGGTGCGCGTGCCGCGTTAGACGGTTCCAACCTGCCGCTTCTGCCGTCCTTCCCGCTTCCACGGGAAGGACGAGATACGCAACGTCCTACTGCCCTGGCGGCTTGCCCGTGGGCGCCACCGTTACGGGGGCACGGATCACCGGAATCGGAGAAATGCCTGCCGCCGGCGCAGGAACGCGCGTGAGCTGGATCTGATCGCGCACGACCGTGCCTTGCGGGGTCTCCGCAGTGATGCTGATGTCATTGACTCCGGGGACCAGAGGAACGCCGCTCCACTGCGCAACATGATCGATGACCGGCGCCTCCCCGAACACGCGTCCATTGAGGCTCAGCGCAATCTTCGCAAGATTGCTGACCGCGGAAATATCCACCTTGTCCTCGTAACGCACCGCCATGCGCCGATCCAGCAGGTGCAGCATCGGCTCGGCGCTCCAGTTGGCCTGGTACCAGAAATAGGCATCCTTGCGCACGCTGCGGTCGTAGCTGATCAAGCCCTTGTCGTTGATGCCGGGCCGATCGCCTTCATGACGACCGTCTGAGGCCACATCGAAGGCCACCCACACAAACGCACCGGCCAGATTGCGGTGATCGCGAATATCGCGCCAGTTCTGCATGTGGTAGCGGGTCTGTGCCTGCTCAGGATGCCAGGCACTCTGCGGAATGTTCCGCTCCGGCGGCGGGATCTGCTGGTGCAACGGGCTGCCGCCGGCGCCATATTCGCCCACCATGAAGGAGCGCTCGGGAAAGGCCGATCGATAACGCTCGATCCATGCGCCCATGGTGTCGGTCTGTTCCGGGTACCAGCCGAAGTAGCGATTGAATCCGATCACGTCGGTGATGTTCGCCTTCGCATCGTCATCGCCCTGGCAGCAGTGCGCATAGGCAGTCGGGCGAGACGGATCGAGCTGGTGGGCCAGATCGTTCATATGGCGGAGAAACACTGGCACATCCGGCGTTGTCGCGTACACCTCGTTGCCGATGCCCCAAAGCACCACTGAAGGATGATTGAAGTTCTGCCACACCAGCTCCCTGAGCTGATCGGATGCATTGGCCAGGAAGTGGCTGCCCCCCTGGATCACACCGTTGATCGGTATCTCGGTCCAGAGCGCAATGCCCTTCTGGTCCGCAAGGTCGTAGACCTTCTGCGGATGCTGGAAATGCACCAGGCGCAGCGCGGTGAGCCCCAACTCGCCGACCGTCCGCATGTCGGCTGCCACGTCGTCATCGGTCACGGCGGTACCGTGACCAGGACGCTGCGGATGGAAAAGATTCACACCATGCAGCGGATATGGCTGCTCGTTGAGCATGAATCCAAGCTTCGGATCAAAGCGGAT
The DNA here is from genome assembly GCF_058986605.1 of Pseudomonas sp. GW821-FHT07E12. Lineage (NCBI taxonomy): Bacteria > Pseudomonadati > Pseudomonadota > Gammaproteobacteria > Pseudomonadales > Pseudomonadaceae > Pseudomonas > Pseudomonas sp. GW821-FHT07E12. The sequence goes on from NZ_JBYSVX010000005.1 coordinate 118,252, forward strand.
CGTGCGCAGCCCCAGCGGCACGCTTACCGAATCGCCGGAACTGATAGCGGCAGTCACCTGATACAGGTAGGGATCCTGCTTGCCGCGCCACCGATGCGGCCGTGCCAGCGTCAGCGGCAGAGCGAAGCTGCCTGTGGCGTGAGCACCGACACTGACCGGCTGGGTGGCGTTGGCCACGACGACACCATCGGCATCCTTGATCATGACCTTCAAATTCACGCGCCGATTGGAATCGTCATCGTTACGCAACCCGACACGAACGGAAAGCGACGCCTCCGTATCGGAAAGCGAGCGCGTGGAGGCATACACACCCGGGCCGCCGTAGTCGCCCAGGTCGATATGCACCAGCGGAACTTCCACGATCGAGACAGGGCGATAAAGCCCGCCAAACACCGTGAAATCACCGTCCAACGGCGCGATCGGCAATGCCCCGCTGTTGTCGGTCCGAACCGCAATGACGTTCATCCCGGCTTTCAATCGGGAGGTGATGTCGAAGCGGAACCGGGCGAAGCCACCTTCATGTCGCCCAACGTGGCTTCCATTGACCCACACGTCCGCTGCCAGCGCCGCGCCATCGAACTCCAGCCACAACCGCCGGTCCTTGGGCAGTGAAGGCACCAGCAGATCGCGCCGATGCCACCCCGCTCCGCGGTAATAGCTGCCACCGTCTTCGCCGTCCGCACCGTTGTAGGTGTGCGGCAAGGTGACACCCGCCCAGCTCCCATCGTCGAAATCTTCCCGGGCCGCATCCGCCGGATCGCCCTGCATGAAGCGCCATCCGGAATTCATGGCGACTATCGATCGAGAGGAAGCGACATCGGCAGCTCTCGACGATGCGCTCTCGACACCAGCGCTGGCGAAGGGAGCCTGCATCACTCCGAACAAGAAAGCCACGATCAGCGCTGCCCCATGGAGGCTCGCAAAATCCCGCAACCTGCCCAGGCAACACCGACTTCTCACCGCTTTCGCCTGCATGACGCCTCTCTCCTGGTCACTTCAGCCATCGCCGAACCATGGAACACATGAAGGGCCCCGATGAAGGCCAGCATGGATGATCCTGCCATGTGCCAGCAAATACGAGACGCTTCGCCACTCCGTCAGCCAGGCGGTGGCGCGAACGTGTTTTCTTGAACAAGCAGCCATGACGGTCGAGCCGGAACTCTCGAGATGGACGCGACCTGCGCAGCATCTGGCCGATCCAGCCTGGACAATATCGATCGCCCACCTACATGCAGCACGTACTCGAAATTCTGCTGCATGTTGCCGTAGCTGCCCGTCTTCCTGGCGCCGTAGTTGGCTCCCACGGTAAGGGTATGGCGGCCTCTCGGCAGTGGCTTGAGCATGATCCAGTAGCCGTCGGCAGCGGCCAGCCTTGAACTGTCGTCGTCAGGATCCATGTGGAAGCAGTCCTCGGTAGCGACGCGATGCGCACGGATATCGCTCAGTGGCATGCCGTCGAGCAGCACCACAGCGCTGACCAGATTGTCGTTGTTGACCGCGACTTTCTTGCGCAGCTCCTTGCATGGCGCCTTTCGGCTACCCGCAGCAGAGAACATGTTGATGATGGGTACCAGTAGATACTTGCCCTCCGGTACCGTGCACTCGCGCTGGGGCCTGAAGCGCCCATTGGTGCCGGCCAGGAACCATACCGGACCATGCTGATCCACGTCGCAAACACGGCCGTCCGGATCCAGGTAAGGCGGAATAGGTTGAGACAACGCCCAACGCCACCAATCGGCCGTCCATTCGCCCATCGCGACGCCATTCACCGGATCGCTGGCGAGCAACGCCGCGGCGTCACTGGTTTGCGGCGGTACGTCCGCTGCCCGCCCGACGGGCAGCGCCAAGCACAGTGCCAGGCACAGACCGGTACCCCATGCTTTGATCGTGTTGCGCATCCGTTCTCCCCTGCATCGCTTCACCCGACCGGCTCACCTCGCGATGGGGCGAACGCACTCAGGTAGTCCCTAGGTCGCGGGACATTACCATGCCGGAAAACGAGGACAAGCCGATCCCTCGAATCGGCTCACAGATTGTCACCACACCTCCGGATGCCCACCGGAAAGCGCCCATGCTAGATTCGTTCCCCCCTCGCTCGCCCACGCCCGTGCACCAGATCGACTGCACCGAACAACGCCACGCCGATGCGATCCTGGCGATCTTCAACGACGCCATCGTCAATTCCACCGCGCTGTACGACTACGTGCCGCGACCGCGCAGCGCGATGACAGCGTGGTTCGCCGACAAGCAGGCCCATGGGCATCCGGTGATCGGACTGGAGGACGATGCCGGCGAGTTGCTCGGCTTCGCCAGCTACGGGCCGTTCCGCCCGCGTCCGGCCAACAAGTACACGATGGAGCACTCGGTCTACGTCGCCCCTGCGCATCGTGGCAAGGGTCTGGGCCGGACGCTGTTGGAGCTGATCGTCGCCGAGGCCGAACGCCGCGAGATCCACACGCTGATCGGTGGCATCGATCTCGGCAATGCCGCGAGCATCGCCTTGCACGAGTCGCTGGGCTTCGAGCGCGCCGGGGTGATCCGCCATGCCGGCTTCAAGTTCGGCCGCTGGCTGGACCTGGTGTTCTATCAGCGCCTGCTGAGTGGGCCGGCCCATCCGGTCGACGGTTGAGATTGCCGAGCCGCTTGCGGTAGCCCGGGAATGCCGAGCCAACCCGCTTGATCCTCACACTGTTACATCTCCGAAGAACGTCTCCCGCCTTCACGGCGGGATCCGCGCCCGGCTTCCCGCGGAATTACCAGAGCTTCTTCGTCAGCTCTTCCGCGCCCTTGCGGATGCCGGCCTTGGCCGCATCCAGCGAACCCAGGCTGGCCTTGAAGTTCATCGCATTGGGGTACTGCTTTTCCACGTACGCGGCGAGCAGTTCGTTGGTGTTCGTATCGAAGATCTCGACCGAGTAGCTGACCGAACCGATGAACGCGCCTTCACGACCACGTGCGGCCTGCACGGCGTTGTACGGGCCACCGGCCAGATCCACCTTCATCACCGTGCCGATCACCTTCTTGCTCGGCTTGGCGCCGGTCAAGGTCAGGCGCACCCGCAGCGTCTCCGGACCCGGGGCCGGCGAGAACCAGTAGCGGCGCGACAGCTCGCCACGGAACTGCTCGGACATGTAGTCGGCCAGCATCCGCTTGTCGTCGTCGGAAACCTTCTCGAACTGGCTGTCAGGGCCCCTGTAGATCCCCACCGGATCGAGCATGACCCGCGAATAGCGCTTCCAGTCGACGTTCGGCGCCTGGTACGCGTACGGCACGCGATCTCCGCGACTGTCGTCGTTGGGGCGCATGTAGCGCGAGGAATCGATACCGGAATAAGGCACCGGCCGGGTGCTGGCACAACCGCCGGCAAACAAGACCACACTTGCGACCATCAAGGTGGCCGCGCTTTTGCGCAGATACATGGGACTCTCCAAGGAAGGATTGATTCGAAAAAGAAAACGCAGACCACGCCCGCGCCGAAACGCGCGCGCCTAGGCCATGGCCCACAACACGAAAACGGGGGCAACGATCAACAGCAGCGTGCCGACTCCCAGCGCGATCACCACGCCGCTGGTGAGGCGTCTGAACGCGCTGCGCGCTCGCTGCCCGCTACGGATGTCCGGAAGCTCGGACCAGATATCCCGGTTGCTGACGACCGGCGGCCGCCAGGTCTGCTGGGGCCGTACTCGCTGATAATCCATGACAACCTCCTGCAGGGGACCGATTCCCGGGCGTTCCGGCGGCGTGTGATGCCACGGGAAACCCAAGCTATGCGGCGCATCCTAGGAGGCGGTTCTTAGCAATTGATTAGGGGCTCCTTCACCCAGCCCCGACCGCGCCGATCAATTGTCGATCAGTTCAGAATCGGCGGGAAACAGCACGCGCACGCGGAACCCCACGCCGCCCATGTCGGTACCGGTTTCGATCCTGGCGTCGTGAAGACGGGCAATACCCGCCACCAACGCAAGGCCGATACCGCTGCCGCGCGCTTCGCTGCCGGCCAGTCGATAAAAGCGCTTGAAGATCGCGTCACGCTCTTCGGGCGGCACGCCCGGGCCATCGTCACCCACCTCGATGAACGGATGGATGTCGCGACCACGGCAGTCGTAACCGCAGCGCACCTCGACCAGGCCGTTCTCGCGACCATGGCGGATCGCGTTATCGACCAGATTGCGGATCAAGGTACCGATGGCATCCAGATCGCACTCCACTCGACATGGCGCACCTCTCAAGCGCAGCTGCACGCCCTTGGCCTCCGCGACGACGCTGAACTCGCCGATCACGTGGCGCGCCAGTTCATTGATCTCCACCCGTCCGTAGCCTTCGGGATTCAGGCCCGCGTCCAGCCGCGCGTGATCCAGCAACTGCTCGGCCAAGCGGTTGCTGCGACGCGAGACTTCAAGCAATCGGGTCAGTGCCAGATCCTTCTCTTCCATCGTCTTCGCGCCGCGCGCGACTTCCGCGTAGGCATGCAACGCCGACAGCGGCGTGCGCAGTTCATGCGCCGCATCGGCGATGAACTGTCGTTCGCCCTGCACCGCTTTATCGACCCTGACCAACAACGCATTGAACGAGACGATCAACGGCCTCACCTCGTCGGGCACCCGTTCCACCGGGAGCGGCGTGGCGTCGAACGCCTTGCGCCTGGCGATGTCGGAAGACAGGCCACGCAACGATTGCAACGAAACCCGCACCGCGCCCCACATCAACATGCCGACCAGCAGCAGTTGCGCCGTGTTGAGTACCAGCGCGATCAAGCCACTCTGGAAACTGACCAGGCCGCGCTCGGATTCTGCGCCTGCGGATATCTTGGCCGGGAGCAGGCGCAGCAGCACATCGCTCACGCCCTGCATCTGCTGATCCAGGAAGTTCTCGTGGTTGTGGGTCAGGCTGCTCACGATCAGCCAGATGGTCACGGCCCAGACCACGACCAGGATCCCGCCAAACGGGATCATCATCCGCCACTGCAACGATTTCACGACGGCACGCCTCCAACCATGTAGCCATGCCCATGCACGGTGGTGATCACGCCCTCGCCCAGCTTGCGGCGCAACTGGTGCACGAACACGGCGATCGAATTGCTGCCCACGTCCGAGCGGCCGCCATAGAGAAGTTCCTCGAGGTAATCGCGCGTCACGATCCTCCCGCTTCGCTCCATCAGCGCCAGCAGCAGTCGATATTCGTGCGCACTCAGTGGCACCCATTCGCCATCGCGGGTCACTCTTCGGCTGGCTGGATCCAGCGCGACGTCGCCATGCTTGAGTACCGACACCACCCGGCCCTCGCTGCGTCGCGTCACCGCCCGTACCCGTGCCATCAGTTCGTCGAACTGGAACGGCTTGACCAGATAATCGTCGGCTCCGGCATCCAGCCCGCGAATGCGCTCGCTGAGCTGGCCACGCGCGGTCAGCACGATCACCGGGGTGACGTCGTAACGCTCGCGCATGAAGCGGATCACCGCCAGTCCCGACTCGCCCGGCAGGCCGATATCCAGCAACACGGCCGAATACGCATGATCGACCAGCGCGGCCTTGGCTGCCCCGGCACTGCCGACGTGGTCTATCTCCCAATCATGCTGCCGCATCCCATCGCAGATGGCCTGCGCGAGCATTGCGTCGTCTTCCACCAGAAGCAGGTGCACGTCTTCTCCAATCTCCAGGACCTGGGCCCGCGTGGCGCGGCTGCGCGAGCCTGAGGCCACGATATTAGGAACTGATGAGGCGGCGTGAAAATCACCCGCCCGCGGCTCCGATTACACCCGCTCAGCGTTCAGGCAATGCATAGGCGATGACATAGTCGCCCGGCCGGGTCTCCATGAAGTGGTGGCCTGCGGCGACGATCACCAGATACTCGCGACCGCCGATCTCATAGATCATCGGCGTGGCCTGCCCGCCCGCCGGCAACTCGTCGGTCCACACCACCTTGCCGGTCTTCAGGTCGATGGCATGGATCAGGTCATCGGTGGCCGCGGCAATGAACACAAGCCCGCTTGCGGTGATCACCGGGCCGCCATTGTTGGGCGTACCGATATCGATCGGCAGGCCCGAGCGGATCCCGAACGGACCGTTGTTGCGGGCCTGGCCGAACGGACGGTCCCACAGCGTCCTGCCGGTCTGCAGATCGATCGCGCGGATACCGCCATACGGCGGCTGCTTGCACAGCAGCTTGGTGAACGGCAATCGCCAGCCAGCGTTGACGTTGATCGCGTACGGCGTGCCCTCCTGCGGATCGCCCGCACCCTCGGGAGACCCCTTGTCATTACGCGTCTCATCACGCGGCAACCACCCCAGCCTGTCGGCCTTCGCACGTGGGACCAGGATGTTGTAGTTCGGCATGTCGTTGTAGTTGGCGACGATCACGCCCCGGGTCGGATCCACCGCGACACTGCCCCAATCCGAGCCGCCGTTGTAGCCGGGATACTGGATCGAATGGCGATCGACCTCGGGAGGCGTATAGAAGCCCTCGTAGCTCGCCTTGCGGAACTGGATCCGGCAGACCAGTTGGTCGATCGGGGTGATGCCCCACATGTCGCGCTCGCTCAGATCGGGCTTGCGCAGGGTGTGGTACAGCGAGAACCGCTGGGTGGGCGAGCGTCGATCCGGTTCCACCCCGCCACCCGGTACCTTGCGGTCTTCCGCCGCGGTCAGCAGCGCGCCGGTACGCCGGTCCAGGATATAGAGGTCGCCCTGCTTGCTCGGCAGCAGCACCGCCGGGACGATGCCACTGGCGGTCGGGTAATCGATCAGGCTCGCCTGCGAGCCCAGGTCGTAGTCCCACACATCGTTGCGCACCGTCTGGAAGTGCCAGGCCGGCTTGCCTGTACTCACATCCAGCGCCACCAGCGAGGTCGCGTAGCGGTCCTCGATCGGTGTGCGCAGTCCGCTCCAGTAGTCCGCCGTCGAGTTGCCCATCGGCAGGTACACCAGGCCCAGCGCGTTGTCGCCGGTCGGCGTGGTCCACATGTTCGGGGTGCCACGCGCATAGGTATCGCCCTCCGGTGGCAATCCGCTGCGATCGGGATTGAGCATGTCCCAGGCCCAGCGCAGCTTGCCGGTGATCACGTCGTAGCCCTGGATCACGCCGGATGGCTCATAACGACGCTGACCGTCCAGCACCTGATGCCCGGTGACGATCACGCCACGCACGATCGCCGGCGGCGAGGTGATCGATACATACCCCGGCGGGGTGTCGCCCATGCCGACGGTGATGTCGACCTGGCCGTTGTTGCCGAAATCCCGGCACGGTTTACCCGTCTGCGCATCGACCGCGATCAGGCGTCCGTCCAGGGTTCCCTCGATGATGCGTTCGTCGCAGGACGGGCCAGCGGGGCTATCGAGCGTCGCCGCGTCAGCAGCAGCGGCCGCCCCAGCGGCATCTATGATTTCAGGGCCGCGTGGCATTTCGTAGTACGCCACGCCACGGCAGGCGGCGGTGTATGGGATCGAGCTGTCCGCGACCTTCGGATCGAAGCGCCAGCGCAGTTCGCCGGTACGTGCGTCGAGCGCGATCAGCTGATTGCGCGCGGTGCACAGGTAGAGGCTGTCGCCAATCTTCAGCGGCGTGGTCTCGGCCCCCCAGCGCTTGTCCGGCAGATCGCCGGTGCGGAACTCCCACGCGCGTCGCAGCCGCGAAACGTTGTCCAGCGTGATCTCCGTCAACGGCGAGAAGCGCTGCGCCGCATTGCTGCGCCCATAGGCTGCCCAGTCACCGTTGGCCGGATTGTCCGATGGCTGCGCGAAGCCGGTGTCCGCAATCGAGGACTGCAGGCTTGTCCGTGGCGCCGGAAACTCGCCCGTCAGCGGCGTCACCCCATGCGGCACGAACGCCAACGCAAAGGCCACCACGAAGATCAGCGCCAGCACACCCGCGAACAGGCCCGAGACGCTACGCGATACCGGCCGCTCCAGCTTGGGCAACAGCAAGGCCAACAGCAGCGCCAGTACGGTGACCAGACCCAGGCGCGGCACCCAACGCCAGTAATTACCCCCCGACTCCCACCACGTCCATGCCAAGGTGCCGACGAACACCAGCGCGAACCACCAGGCGCCCGCATTGCGCCCCCGCGCCAGCTGCACGCCGGCCAGCAACATGCCGATCCCCGCCAACAGGTAGTACCAGGAGCCGTCCAGCGTGACCAGCCAGGCCCCTCCGAACAGCAGCACCAGCCCCAGCAGGCCGATCACCAGTCCCAGCAGAACCAGCGCCCAGTGCCCGGTACGACGGCGATGAAAACGAAGGGTCATCTCTCTCCTCCTGAAGGCAATGCACCGGAGAGCTGCCACCGGCACCGCGGCGGAGCGTCGCAGGCATGCCGTGAACGTTCTGCGTTCTTTGCCGACATCCCCTTGGCGCTGCGCCGTCGCGACCATGCCCATGGTAGGAGCGGCTTCAGCCGCGAGAGGCTTTCCCGCGAAGGCCCATCGCGGCTGAAGCCGCTCCTGCAAGGGCCATGCAGTCAACAGCGACCTGGATGCATTCGATGCATAACACACAAAGAAAAACGCCGGCTTGCGCCGGCGTCTTCCGTTCACTGCCTCAGGCACCCCACACTCACTCCTGCGAGGGTGCGGCTTCCTCGGCGATGACAGCGCCTTCCTCGACAACCTCATCGACTTCGCCCAGCGAGGCATCCAGGCGCTCCACTGCCTGCAGCTTCTCGCCCTTGCCGAGCCGGATCAGGGTGACGCCCTGGGTATTGCGGCCCACACGCGAGATTTCCGCGCCACGGGTCCGCACCAGGGTGCCGCCATCGGAGATCAGCAGCACTTCGTCGCTGGTCCCCAGCAGCACCGCGGCGACCAGCTTGCCGTTGCGCTCGGTGGTCTGGATGCCGATCACACCCTGGGTGCCACGCCCCTTGCGCGGGTAGTCGGCCAGCGCGGTGCGCTTGCCGTAGCCGTTCTCGGTGGCGGTCAGGATGTAGGCCACGTTGCCGTTCTCGCCTTCGGCCTCAACCACGACCTCGGCACTGCCCGTATCGACAGTGTCATCGACCTCGTCACCTTCGTCCTCGGCACCGCCGGCGGACTCGGCCACGATCAGGCTCACCACTTCCTCGCCCTTGGCCAGGCGAATACCGCGCACGCCGGTAGCGGTACGGCCCATCGAGCGCACCGTCTCCTCGCCGAAGCGCACGGTCTTGCCGTTGGAAGCGAACAGCAGCACGTCACGCCCGCCATCGGTCAGGCCTACGCCAACCAGCGCATCGCCGTCATCGAGGTTGATCGCGATCTTGCCGCGCGCCAGACGGAACGCGAACTCGCTGAGCGGGGTCTTCTTGACCGTGCCGTTGCGGGTGGCGAAGAACACGAACTGGCCTTCGGCGTACTCGCGTACCGGCAGCACCGCCTGCACCTTCTCGTTCGGCTCCAGCGGGATCCAGTTGATGATCGGACGGCCGCGCGCGTTCGATCCGGCCTCCGGCAACTGGTGCACCGGCAGCCAGAACACCTTGCCGCTGCTGGTGAAGGTCAGCAGCGTGTCGTGGGTGTTGACCAGCCACAGCTGCTCGATGAAATCCTCTTCCTTGGTCGCGGCCGCACTGCGGCCACGGCCGCCGCGCTTCTGCGCGCGGTACGCCGACACCGGCTGGCGCTTGGCGTAGCCGGCGTGCGAGAGCGTGACCACCACGTCTTCCGGCGCGATCAGGTCGAGGATGTCCAGATCCTCCTCGCTGTGGCGGATCTCGGTACGACGTGCATCGCCGTACTCCTCGCGCACGTTGATCAGCTCGTCGCGGATCACCTGCAGCAGCACATCCGGGTTTTCCAGGATGCGGATCAGCCCGGCGATCGCTTCCAGCAGTTGCTTGTATTCCTCGGTAAGCCTGTCCTGCTCCAGACCGGTCAGGCGGTGCAGGCGCATGTCCAGGATCTGCTGCGCCTGGACCTCGGTCAGCTGGTAGAAGCCGTTGAGCAGGCCCACACCCTTCGGCAGGTCTTCCGGCTTGGACGCCTCGGCGCCGGCGGCGCCGAGCAGCGCACCGACCAGACCCGGCTGCCAGGTCTTGGCCAGCATGCGTTCCTTGGCCTCCTGCGGGTTGGCCGAGGTCTTGATCAGCTCGATCATCTCGTCGATGTTGGCGAGCGCGACCGTCAGGCCTTCCAGCACGTGGGCGCGGGCACGCGCCTTGCGCAGCTCGAAGATGGTGCGACGGGTCACCACCTCGCGACGGTGGCGCACGAACGCCTCCAGCATCTGCTTCAGGTTCAGCAGCTGCGGACGGCCATCGACCAGCGCGACCATGTTGATGCCGAACACCGACTCCATCTGGGTCTGCTGGTACAGGTTGTTCAGCACGACCTCGGCCGATTCGCCGCGCTTGATCTCGATGTAGATGCGCATGCCGTCCTTGTCGGACTCATCGCGCAGCTCACTGATGCCCTCGATCTTCTTTTCCTTGACCAGCTCGGCGATCTTCTCGATCAGACGCGCCTTGTTGACCTGGTACGGAATCTCGCTGACCGCGATCGCCTCGCGGCCGTTGTCGGCCACCTCGATCTCGGCCTTGGCGCGGATGCGCACGCGACCACGGCCGGTGCGATAGCCGGCGACGATGCCGGCGGTGCCGTTGATGATGCCGGCGGTCGGGAAATCCGGGCCCGGGATGTATTCCATCAGCCCGTCGACATCCAGCTCCGGGTTGTCGATCAGCGCGATGCAGGCGTTGATCGACTCGGTCAGGTTGTGCGGCGGGATGTTGGTGGCCATGCCCACGGCAATACCGGCCGAACCGTTGACCAGCAGGCTCGGGAACCGGGTCGGCATGACCGTCGGTTCCAGCTCCTTTTCATCGTAATTAGGCTGGAAATCGACGGTTTCCTTGTCGATGTCGGCCATCATCTCGTGGGCCAGACGCGACATGCGCGACTCGGTGTAACGCATCGCCGCGGCGGAGTCGCCGTCGACCGAACCGAAGTTACCCTGGCCGTCGACCATCATGTAGCGCAGCGAGAACGGCTGCGCCATGCGCACCAGCGTGTCGTACACCGACTGGTCGCCGTGCGGGTGGTACTTACCGATGACGTCGCCGACGATACGCGCCGACTTGAAGTAGGCCTTGTTGCTGTGCGCGCCCAGCTCGTGCATCGCGAACAGCACGCGGCGATGCACCGGTTTGAGGCCATCGCGGGCATCAGGGAGTGCGCGTCCCACGATCACGCTCATCGCGTAATCGAGGTAGCTCTTGCGCATCTCGTCTTCCAGGTTGACCTGGATGATTTCCTTGGCGGTTTCTGCCATTCGGGTTCCGTAGTCTGGTTTTGCGGCGGCTCGGGAAAACCCTGCGCCACAAGGCGCCAAGGCGTTCTATCCGCCGGTCGATTCAAGCGGTCGATTCTACCATGACGCCCCCGTCGATGCGGGCTTTTGCCAGCCAGAAACAAGCACTTGCGGCGCTTTCACCCTCCCCCGCGGGGACAAGTGCCTGTCTCGCTCGGCATCCCTGCCCACGGCCGCGACACGGACGCTTCCCGGCATGCGTCCAGGTGGCGTACATGTCGTGCTTTGGAACCTCACGGGGAAAGCACTTCCAGGTTGCCGAAGCTCATTCAGCGATGCCTGTCGCGCTTGCCGGGAAGGCAGCCTATGCGCCGCCACTGATACCAGCAAAAGCGCCCTCATCCGGCGCTTTGTGCCACCTTCTCCCGCACTTGCGGGAGAAGCGAGCGGCCCGATTCTCAGTACGCCTGGATACGGCGCCACATGGCAACAAGGGCCGGGGTCGATTGACGCTCGATTCGGCTCAGCTGAACGCAGCGCGCATCGCCGCCGTATCCGGCCGCTCGATCACCCCGCGCTCGGTCACGATCGCGTCGATCAGCTCGCCGGGGGTCACGTCGAACACCGGATTCCAGGCGTTGATGCCCTCGGCCACCGTGCGCACACCGCCTACCCCGAACAGCTCGCCCGGATCACGCTGCTCGATCTCGATCAGATCGCCATGGGCGGTCTGCATGTCCACCGTCGAGGACGGCGCAACCACCATGAACTTGACGCCGTGGTGGCGCGCGGCGATCGCGAGCTGGTAGGTACCGATCTTGTTGGCGGTATCGCCGTTGGCGCAGATCCGGTCGGCGCCGACGATCACCCACTGCACCGCCCCGGTCTTCATCAGGTGTGCGGCGGCCGAGTCGGCGATCAGGGTGGCGTCGATGCCGTCCTGCTGCAGCTCCCACACGGTCAGCCGCGCGCCCTGCAACCATGGCCGGGTCTCGTCGGCGAACACGCGGGCGATGCGCTCCTGCGCCATGCCGGCACGGATCACGCCGAGTGCGGTGCCGAATCCGGCGGTCGCCAGCGAACCGGTATTGCAGTGGGTCAGCACGCCGCTGCCGGGCGCGATCAGGCCGGCACCGAGGATGCCCATGCGGCGATTGGCGGCCAGATCCTCTTCGGCGATCGCCTGCGCCTCGCTGGCGGCCAGCTCCCGCCAGTCCGCGCCCGCCCCCTGCAGCACGCGACGCATCCGCGCCAGTGCCCAGGCCAGGTTGACCGCGGTCGGGCGCGCGGCGTTGAGCCGCTGCAACGCCGGTTCGAGCTTCTGCAGCGCCTCGGCACCATCGTCGGCCTCGATCGTACCGGTGGCCAGCACCACGCCCCAGGCCGCGGCGATACCGATCGCCGGCGCGCCGCGCACGGTGAGCGCATGGATCGCCTGCGCGACCTCGTCGCTGGTGCGGCACTGCACCTGCTCGACCACGAACGGCAGCTTGCGCTGGTCGAGCAGTTCGAGGGCGTCGCCGGTCCAGAGGATCGGGCGGATATGGTCGTAGCGGGCGTAATCGATGGCGTGTTCGGTCGTCATCCGCCCATTGTACGGCGCGGGCTGCATGTGGAGAGGCGGCCATGTGGGAAGGACTTCAGTCCCGACGGAGCTTTCCCGGGAAAGCTCCGTCGGGACTGAAGTCCCTCCCACAAGAGCCCACCATCAGTAGGGACCGAAGCTAGTTGACGATGAACTCCGCGCGGCAGCCGCCGTCGACCCAGATCCCGTCGCGGCTCCAGCCCCAGTTCCTGTCCTGCTCGCAGGGCGTGCCCGAAATCTGCCGGCTCAGCCGGGCACCGTGCTCGATCGTGACCCCGCACAGGCGGCGCATGCGGTTCTTGGACTCGCAGGTCACCATGCGCGGCACATCGACGAAACCGGAGCCGTCCTCGGCGCCGATCTCGAACTCGGCATCGCAACCGCGCGACACCCAGATCTCGTTGCGACGCGTGCCCCAGGTACGACCTTCCTTGCACGGCCAGGACGACAGTTGCCGCAGCAGCCGCACCGGCGCGCCACGCAATATGACCGGGCAACTTTCCTGGCGACCGTTGGACTCGCAGCGCACCACGCGCCGGGTCAGCACACTGCTCTGCGGGCGTATGGAACGGAAGTCCGCGCGGCATCCCTGGGCAACCCAGATCCCGCTACCGTCCTCCTCCACATCCCATTCGCTGCTGCGGATGCAGGTTTTCTCGGAAAGCTGGCGCACCAGCTGGACGCCGCTGGAGGTGTCGATGGCGCAATGCTCGCGGCCCATGCCATGCGACTCGCAACGGACCTGCAATGGAAGGGCTCCCTCGCCGGTCTGTGCCTGCACCAGTTCCGGCATGCAAAGCACGCCGCAGAGAACCATGAACCACTTCATCCCACGAGCCCCCTGACAACATGAATGATCGGAAGTGCCCTTCCGTGTGGCTGCCGGATCAAAGCATCATCGCCGTGAAGAATGCAATACGGGCAACGATGCGCCATCGTTCAGGCTCGGGCGAAATCGAAGGTCAGCACGTCGGCAATGCGTGGAGTGCCACGCATCGCCATCAGCAACCGGTCCACGCCGACCGCGACGCCAGCACAATCCGGCAACTGCGGCAACGCACGTAACAATCGCTCGTCGATCGGCAGTTGCGGCAGGCCGCGCCGCGCACGCACCTGGTTGTCACGCTCGAAGCGCCGGCGCTGCTCGGCCGCATCGTTCAGCTCGTGATAGCCGTTGGCGACCTCGTACACGCCCAGGTACAGCTCGAAGCGTTCGGCCACCGGTGGATCGCCGGCGCGGATCTTCGCCAGCGCGCACTGGCTGGCTGGCCAGTCGTGCACGACGGTGAGGCGATCGACCGGGAAACCGGGTTGCAGGCGATGCGTCATCAGCAGGTCGAGCCAGTCGTCACGCACCAGTCCCCAGGGGTCGATCGCGACATCGCCGAGCGCGGCGCGCAATGCATCCTCGGATGCCGACAGCGGGTCGAGGCCGAGCGCGTCGAGGAACAGTTGGCGGTATGTGGTGACGTGGACGGAGGCGTCGCGCCCGACCAATGCCAACGCCTGCCGCACCAGCGCGACCGTCTCGTCAGCGAGCTGGCGGTGGTCCCAGCCGACCCGGTACCACTCCAGCATCGTGAACTCGGGATTGTGGCGGCCACCGGCCTCGCCGTTGCGGAACACCCGCCCGAGTTCGTAGCAATCACCGACGCCGGCCGCGAGCAGGCGCTTGAGCGGGTACTCCGGCGAGGTGCGCAGCCAGCGCAGTGGCGAGCCGGCATCGACATGACCGGTGAAACGGGCCGAGAAGCTCTCGATGTTCGGCTCGGTGTTGCCGGCCTCGGACATCACCGGGGTTTCCACCTCCAGCACGTCACGCCCGGCGAAGAACTCGCGGATCGTCACGTTCAGGCGCGCGCGCAGGCGCAGCGCTTCGATGTCCACGCGCTCGCCGCTCACGCGCCGGCCTCGTGCTCGGCCAGGAACGCGAGCAGGCGTGCCTCGTCCCAGATGTCCACGCCGAGCGCCTGCGCCTTGTCGAGCTTGGAGCCGGCCTCTTCGCCGGCGACCACGAACGCGGTCTTCTTCGACACGCTGCCGGCGACCTTGGCGCCGAGCGCTTCCAGACGTTCGCGGGCGGCATCACGGGTCAACGCGGTCAGCGTGCCGGTCAGCACCACGGTCTGGCCATCGAGTGGACCGGCCTGGACCTCGGCCGCTTCCGGCAGCAGCCCGAGCAGGCGCGTGCGCATCGCATCGGCGGCGGCGAACAGGCTCGCATTGGCCGGCTGCTCCAACCAGCTTGCAAGCGACTGCGCCGCTTCGGCCGGCAGTCCGGCGGTCACGTAGTTGTGCGCGTCCTCGTCGAGGATGCGCAGCGCCGAGTCGAACGCGCTCGCCAGTTGATCGGCACGCAGTCTGGTGATCCTGGGGATTTCCAGATCGACCAGCAGCGTCGCCAGTGCCAGTTCGCCGCGCAGCTTGGGCGATGGCGAATGCGCGTCACCGATGCGCACGCCGCGCGCCAGCAGGTCGTCGATCGCCTGCTGGTTGCCGGGTTGATCGAGGAAATGGCCGAGCGCACGCGCGACTTCACCGCCGATATCCGGCACGCGCTTGAACAGCGGCCACGGCATGTGCCGGATCAGTTCCAGCTCGCCGAACCACAGCGCCAGCGCCTTGGCGGTGCTCTCGCCGACGTGCTCGATGCCGAGCGCGAACAGGAAGCGCTCCAGCGTGGTGTCGCGCGAGTGGTCGATCGCCTCGATCAGGTTCTCGGCCCACTTGGTGGCGATCTTCTTGCGGTTCCAGTCGAACGTCGGCAGACCGGCGCGCAGCAAATCGCTCTGCCAAGTGGCCGGGGCTTCGGCATCGCCATCAGGCACCACGCCAACAGCAACCAGCGTCTTTTCCAATTGCGCGTAGGCACCCGTGGCCAGATGCTCGCGCGCCTCGCGCAGGAATGCCTGCGGCGTCTCGGACCCCGTCACCAGCTTCAATTGCAGCAGTTGGTCGAGCGTGAGCTGGTACAGGTCGGCCACGCCCTGCACCACGCCGGCATCGACCAGCACTTCGATGAACTTCTCGCCCAGGCCATCCACATCCATCGCGCGGCGCGAGACGAAGTGGCGGATCGCCTCCTTGCGCTGCGCCGGACAGGTCAGCTCGCCGGAGCAGCGCCATACCGCCGCGCCCTCCTCGCGCACGATCTCGGAGCCGCATACCGGGCAGGCGGTCGGCATCTGCCACAGCTCGGTGCCATCCGGGCGATGCTCGACCACCACGCTGACCACCTCGGGGATCACATCGCCGGCACGACGCACGATCACCGTGTCGCCCACGCGCACATCCAGCCGCTCGATCTGATCGGCGTTGTGCAGCGTGGCATTGGTGACGATCACACCCGCGACCTGCACCGGCGCCAGCCGCGCCACCGGCGTCGCCGCGCCGGTACGACCGATCTGGATCTCGATCGCCTCGACCGTGGTGGTCTGCTCCTGTGCCGGGAACTTGTGCGCGATCGCCCAGCGCGGCGCGCGCGAGACAAAGCCCATCTCGCGCTGCCCGGCCAGGTCATCGAGCTTGTAGACCACGCCGTCGATGTCGAACGCCAGCCCGTCGCGGGCCGCCCCGATGCGGCGGTAGTAATCCAGCAGGCCCTCGCTGCCGGTCACCACCTCGGCCAGCGCGCTGACCGGGAAACCCCACTCGCGCAGTTGCGCCAGGATCGCCGAGTGCGTGGCCGGCAACTCGCCGCCCTGCACCTCGCCCACACCGTAGGCATAGAAACTCAGCGGCCGCTGCGCGGTGATCCTCGAATCCAGCTGACGCAGCGAGCCAGCCGCGCCGTTGCGCGGGTTCGCCAGCACCTTGCCACCTTGCAGACGCGCCTGCTCGTTGTACTTCTCAAAGTCCGCGCGCGGCATGTAGACCTCGCCTCGCACTTCCAGAATGCGGGGGAATGAGTGATCGGGACCCGGGGCAAGCGGCGACGCTTTCGCTTTTGCCTCCCCCCGGTCCCCGGTCCCCGGTCCCCGGTCCCGCAGCCGCAGCGGAATCGCCCGCACCGTGCGCAGGTTGGCGGTGACGTCCTCGCCGGTGGCGCCGTCGCCACGGGTCGCGCCCTGTACGAATTCGCCGTTCTCATAGCGCAAGCTGATCGCCAGCCCATCCAGCTTGGGTTCGGCCGAGAACGCCGGCCGCTCCACGTCGAGCCGCTCGACGATGCGCCGCACGAACTCCTCGACCTCCTCGTCGCTGAAGGCATTGCCCAGCGACAGCATCGGGATCGCATGGGCGATCTCGGCAAACTTCGAGCCCGCGGCATGGCCGACGCGCTGGGTCGGCGAATCGGGGCTCGCCAGGGCCGGGTGCGCGGCTTCCAGCTCGTCGAGTTCGCGCAGCATCCGGTCGTACTCGACGTCCGGAATCGGCGACTCGTCGAGCACGTGGTAACGGTAGTTGGCGTCCTCGATGCGGCGGCGCAATTCGGCGACGCGCTGGGCGGGATCCGGGGTGGCGGTCATGTACTCGGACCTTGCTCTGGGCCGCAGATTCTATCGGGCCAGGCGCGAGGGTGACATGTAGCCAGCCGTCCCGAGATCCGTAGGAGCGGCTTTAGCCGCGAGGAGCTTCACCGGTAAAGCCTCTCGCGGCTAAAGCCGCTCCTACCGACACGAGGGCAGATTAAGATCGCGTAAACCTTCAAGGAGCTTTCCGTGTCCCAGCCCGTCTCGCGTCGCTCGTTCCTGCACCTGGCTTCCTCGGCCCTGGCCGTATCCACCCTCGGCATCGGCGAGGCTGCCGCCCGCAAGACCAAGGCGCCGCCAGCGTCGCCCGGCGTCGCCCCCGCGACCGGCACGGTCTATCTGAACTTCAACGAGTGTCCGCTCGGCCCCTCGCCCGAGGCGCAGGAAGCGGCGGCGCGGATCATCCCGCGTTCCGGGCGCTATCTGTTCGAAATGACGCAGGAGCTGACCGACCAGATATCCGGGATCGAGCAGTTGCCGGGCAACCACATCGCGCTGTACCCGGGTTCCAGCGAGCCGCTCAACCGCTGCGCCACGCTGTTCACCTCGACCAAGGGCGGACTGGTGGTGGCCGATCCGACCTTCGAGACGATCGGCGACGTCGCGGCGGCCAACGGCGCGCGCGTGCACCGCGTGCCGTTGCGTGCCGATGGCGCCCACGACGTGCGCGCGATGGCCAAGGCCGCACCTGATGCCGGCCTGATCTACCTGTGCAACCCCAACAACCCGACCGGTTCGATCACCCCGCGCGCCGACATCGAGTGGCTGCTGGCGAACAAGCCCGCCTCGGCGATCCTGCTGGTGGACGAGGCCTACATCCACTACAGCAACGAGCATTCGGTGGCGCCGCTGATCAGCGAACGCCAGGACCTGATCGTGCTGCGCACGTTCTCCAAGCTGTATGGCATGGCGGGACTGCGGCTCGGTGCGGCGCTGGCGGCGCCCGGCCTGCTCGACCGGCTGGCCAGGCCCGGCGAGAACCCGCTGTCGGTCACCGCCATGGCCGCCGGCATCGCCAGCCTGCGCGACCCGCAGCTGATCCCGCAACGCCGCGCCGAGAACGCCCGCATCCGCGAAGCCACCATCGCCTGGCTCAAGGACAAGGGCTACGCCTGCCTGCCCTCTCAGTCGAACTGCTTCATGGTCGACGTCAAACGCGACGGCAAAGCCTTCACCCAATCGATGCAGCAGCAAGGCGTGCTGGTCGGCCGCAGCTGGCCGGTATGGCCCAAGCGCGTACGCGTCACCGTCGGCACCGAGGCGGAGATGCTGCGCTTCCGCGAGGCGTTTCTGAAAGCGCGTCGATGAAGAGCAGGGATTCGGAATTAGGGATTAGGGATTGGTAGAAGCAAGAGCCAGTGCTCCGTGCTTTTTACGAATCCCCAATCCCCAATCCCATCGCCCCGCTACCAGCGGGGCGATTTCGTAAGCGGCGGCGCCTGATGCTGACGGTCATAGGCCCGCAAATCGTCACGGATATGCGCGACGCGCTGGCGACCGAGCGCGTTGCGGCTGTCGTCCAGCACCACGCCGTCGAGCAGTTCGGCCATGCGCTGCACGGTCGGCAGCATCTTCTCCCAGGCGTCCAGCGCGGTCATCGGCGCCGGCAACGTCAGGAAGAACGCGATCGCAGGCGTCTGCATCTCGCGGATGTTGGTCATGTCGAAGCTGCCCGGCTTGAGGATGCTCGCCATGCTGAAGATCGGGCCGCGCTCGGGATGTCCCTCGACCAGGCGGTGGAACACGTTCATGTGGCCGAACACCAGACCGGTCTTCTCGGCGGCCACCACGATGTCTTCGCCGCGTAGTACCTGCCCGGCCTTGGCCGCGACGAACAGCGAGACGATCTTGTCGAAATCCTGGCTCGGGCGCTTGCCCAGCTCGGAACCCTCCGGCTCGGTGACATCGCCGCCCAATCCAAGCTCGGGTTGCGAGACCGCCTCGCCGCTGTAGTCGCCGTCCACCGGCGGCTCTTCACCACCGAGCCCCGGCTCGCGCCGCTCGCGCGGGGCGGTGCCGTCGCCGGACTCCACACGACGCCCCTGCGGCGGCTTCTTCGGGCGGCCGAACAGGAAGATGGCAACGATCAGCAGCAGGCCGGCGGCCAGGATGCCGATCCGGATCATGGCCACGTCAGACATACGGTGTCTCCGGGTCGCGAATGGTCATTTTTGCAAGAATGGCACGTCAGGCCGCGCCGGCCAAACGCGCGGCCTCTTCGAGGTCGACGCTGACCAGGCGGCTCACGCCGGGCTCACGCATGGTCACGCCGGACAGCTGATAGGCCGCCTCCATCGTCGCCTTGTTGTGACTGACGAACAGGAACTGCACCTTCTCGCTCATCTCCTTGACCATGTTGGCCAGGCGGCCGACGTTGGCTTCGTCCAGCGGCGCGTCGACCTCGTCCAGCAGGCAGAACGGCGCCGGGTTGAGCTGGAAGATCGCGAACACCAACGCCACCGCGGTCATCGCCTTTTCACCGCCGGACAGCAGCGAGATGTTCGATACGCGCTTGCCCGGCGGCCGCGCCATGATCGCCACGCCGGTGTCGAGAAGGTCTTCACCGGTCAGCTCCAGATAGGCATGACCGCCGCCGAACAGGCGCGGATACAGCGCCTGCACGCCGGCGTTGACCCGGTCGAAGGTGTCCTTGAAGCGGCCGCGGGTCTCGCGATCGATCTTGCGGATCGCGTCTTCCAGCGTTTCCAGCGCGGTGATCAGATCGGTGTTCTGCGCATCCAGATACTCCGAGCGCTGCGCGGCCTCGCCGTACTCGTGGATCGCTGCCAGATTGACCGGCTCCAGGCGACGCATGCGCCCGTCGATCTGGTTGACGCTCTGCTCCCACTCGCCGATCTCGGCGCCCTCGGGCAGCGTGTTGACCACATCCTGCAGCACGAAACCCGCCTTCTCCACCGCCGCCTGCAACTGCTCGGCGCTGAGCACCAACGCCTGCTGGTCAAGCTTGCGCTGCGAGATCCGCTCGCGCTGGGCCAGCGACTGTTCGTCGCGCTGGTGACGGGTCTGCTCGAAGCTGCGCAGCTCGCCGTCGACGCTGTCCAGCAGCGTGCGCGCCTCGGTCAGCACGCGCTCGGTGCGCACGCGCTCGCTGAGTGCGGCCTGGTGCTGGTGCTCCAGTTCTTCGACCGGCGAATCGCCCTCGCTGAGCTGGGCGACCAGATCCTCCAGGCGGGTGTCGAGCTGGCCGCGCTGGCTGTCCATGCGTTCCAGGGTCTGGCTCAGCGAGGCGATCTGGGTGCGCTGCGATTCCAGCGTCAGCGCCAGCGCGTGCGAGGCGTCGCGCACGCTGCGCGCGGTGTCGCGGGCCTGATCGCGCGCCTCGGTGAGCTGGCGGCGTTCGGCTTCCAGCGCCTGACGCACGCTTTCCAGGTCGCCCATGCGCTCGACCGCGTCCTCGAGCTTGGCGCGCGCTTCGCTCGCCTGTTCGCGGCTGACATCGAGTGATTCGATCAGCTGCGCCAGTTCATTCTCGATCCGCTCGATGCGGCCGCGCGCGGCTTCGACCTTGCCCTGATGGCTCTGCACCTGCCCGGCCAGCTCCGAGACGCTGCGATGCGCCACATACAGCTGGCGCTGCGCGTCCTCGCGCTGCTGCTCGGCGGCAAGCAACTGGTCGCGGAAACTCGAAAGCCGCTGCTCCAGCTCGGCCTCGCGCTCCTGTAATGTCTCGATCTGCGCGCGCAGCGCCTGGATCTCGCGCTCGCGCAGCAACGCGCCCTGCTTGGCCGCACCGGAACGCGACACCCGCACCCAGCCTTCGCCCAGGCGCTCGCCGTTGCGGGTGATGATCGAATCGCCATCGCCCAACTGGCGCTGCAGCGCGCGTGCTGCAGCCAGATCCTCGGCACCGTGCAGACGCGCGAGCAGGCGCCGGATCGCCAGCGGACCACGCACCTTGGCCGCCAATGACGTCGGCGCGAACTCGCCCTCGCCGGCTTCGTCGGCGACCAGCGCGATGCGGCCTTCGCCAAGCTCGCCCAGGGCATCGACCAGCGCGCCGGGATCATCCACCAGCACGCCTTCGATCAGCTGACCGAGCGCGCTCTCGACCGCGTTTTCCCAGCCGGATTCGACGTTGATGCGTTCGCCCACGCGCGTGGCCGAATCCAGCCCGCGCGCCTTCAGCCACGCCACCGCCGCGCCCTGCTCCTGGCCCAGTGCGGCCTGCTGCAGGGTTTCCAGCGACGACAGCCGGCCACGCGTGGCCTGCGCCTGCTTGCGGACTTCGGCCAGTTCAGTCTGGCTGGTGCGCTGCTGCTCCTGCAGCGCCGTCACCGTCTGCTTGCGCGACTCGACCTGTTCGGTGAGCCCATCCAG
This sequence comes from Pseudomonas sp. GW821-FHT07E12, assembly GCF_058986605.1. Taxonomy (NCBI): domain Bacteria; kingdom Pseudomonadati; phylum Pseudomonadota; class Gammaproteobacteria; order Pseudomonadales; family Pseudomonadaceae; genus Pseudomonas; species Pseudomonas sp. GW821-FHT07E12. The sequence continues at coordinate 139,864 of NZ_JBYSVX010000005.1, forward strand.
CGCGCCGCGCTGGGTTTCATGCTGAAGCTGGACCTGCTCGAAGGCCTCGTCCAGCGCCGCCAGATCCAACCCGGCGCGCTCGCCGACCAGCGCCTCGCGACGACGATCGGCCTCCAATGCCTGCCTGTCGAGGTAATCGACACGGGTGCGTTCGACCTCGCCCGCACGCGATGCCTCGCCGGTGTCGCGATTGTGGCTTTCCCAGCGCTGCTGCCAGTCGGACAGGCGCGTCTCGGCCTCGCGCAGCGCTTCCTGCTTGAATTCGTTTTCTTCGCGCAACTGCTCCAGCTGCGGCTCGGCCTGTGCCACCGCCTCCTGCAACACCGCCAATTTGCCGGAGTCGCTGCCGATATGCTGGGTCAGCTCCTGCAACTGGCTCTGCGCCTCGTCGCGCGCCTTGTACAGGCGCTGCGACAGCTCGCGCTGGTGCTGGATCTGCTGCTCGATGCGCGCCAGCGTGCTCCCCACCTGATAGACGGTGGCCTGGGCCTTGGCCAGGCCCTCCGCGCCTTCCTCGCGGCGCACGCGGCCGGTCTCGATGCGGGCCTCGGCCTCGCGCTGCTCGGCGATCAACTGCTGCAGGCGGGTCTCTTCCTGCGCCAGCTTTTCGCGCAGCCCCTGCAGGCGGCCATCGAGGCTGCGGTACTGCAACGCCTTCCACTCTGCATCCTTGACCCGGCGTTCTTCCTGCAGTCCCTGGTACTGCTCGGCCTGCTTGGCCTGCCGCTGCAGGTGCGCCAGCTGCTTGGTGATCTCCTCGCGCAGGTCGTTGAGGCGGTCCAGGTTCTCGCGGGTGTGGCGGATGCGGGTCTCGGTCTCCTTGCGGCGCTCCTTGTACTTGGAGATGCCGGCGGCTTCCTCCAGGTACATGCGCAGGTCTTCCGGGCGCGCCTCGATGATCTGGCTGATCATGCCCTGCTCGATGATCGAGTAGCTGCGCGGGCCCAGGCCGGTGCCGAGGAACAGGTCGGTGATGTCGCGTCGGCGGCACTTGGTGCCATTGAGGTAGTAGGCGCTGGAGCCGTCGCGGCTGACCGTGCGCTTGACCGAGATCTCGTTGAACGAGGCGTACTCGCCGCTGATCGCGTGGTCGGAGTTGTCGAAGATCAGCTCCACCGTCGCCTGCGCAACCGGTTTACGCGCCGCCGAGCCGGAGAAGATCACGTCGGTCAGCGAATCGCCGCGCAGGCGGCTGGCCGAGCTTTCGCCCATCACCCAGCGCACCGCGTCGATGATGTTCGACTTGCCGCAACCATTCGGACCCACAACACCGGTCATGTTGGTCGGCAGGTGCAACGTGGTTGGATCGACGAACGATTTGAAACCGGACAGCTTGATCGTGGAGAGGCGCATGAGGCGGGAGGTTCCAGTGCCAATCCGGTCACGGCGGCACCTCAGTATTCCGGGAGGAATCCGTTCGTAAACCCTTGATCCTCAAGGACACCCGGTTTCCGGAACGGCAGTCAGCGATGAGTATAGCCGGCTGTGCGCGAAAGCCGCCGGGAAGCGGTTCATCTGCGGGTGGTCCATGGGGTGTTGCCCTGCCCGGCGCCTGCCCTTTCGCATCACGCCGCCTCGACGAACTGGGTCTTCATCCAGCCCAGGAACGCCGCCACCGGCGCGCGTCGCTCGCGCCCCGGCACACACAGCACCGCGTAGGTTCCGCCAGGCACGGTGATGTCCGGCCGATACGGGCACAACACGCCTTGCGCCACCGCATCGGCGACCATCAGCGAACTTGCCAGGACCAGCCCTTGCCCTGCGGTGGCGGCCTGCAACGCGTAGTTTTCCTCACCATAGATCCGGGGCTCGGACGACAGCCACATCTCGCCGGCGGCCTCGCACCAGCGATGCCATGCCGATTCGTACAAGGTCGAATCGCGCCAACGCACCGTGATGCGCGCGGGTGCCCGCGTTGCAGCCATCGCCACCTGTGATGGCGCACCGTATACGCCAAACCGTTCCGTGAGCATGGCAAGTTCACTCAGCCCTGGATACGAGCCGCCGCCATAGCGAATGGCCAGATCCACGCCGGCATTCCGATGCAGATCGACCAGCTCCGGGCTGGTATCCAGCCGTACCTGACAGTGCGGATAGCTGTCGTAGAAGCGACCAAGCCGGGGAACCAGCCACAGCGCGGCGAACGAATACGTCGTGGTCAGAGTCAATGCCCCAGCATCCGGTTCCGGCGTGAGCCGCTCCAGCGTCCGCGCCATGTCCTGCAATGCGCCGTGCACCCCTTCGAACAACTGCGCGCCCTTGGCGGTGAGCAACAGCCCCCTGGAGCGGCGTTCGAACAAGGCAAAACCGAGAAAACGCTCCAGATTGCGGATCTGGTGCGACACCGCCGTCGGCGTCACCGACAGCTCCGCCGCGGCCCGCTTGAAGCTGAGCCAGCGCGCGGCCGCCTCGAACACCCGCAGCCCGGAAAGAGGCAATGAAGAGAACATGGTCGGCGCGCGCACATGGATGAATTCAACTCATCATCGGTGAAAAATCATCGTTTGTCGCGCGACGGCCATGATTCGAAAATCCCGTTGGATTCTCACCCATCAACACAGCTCCATCGGAATACTTGAATGAACTCAATTCATCCAGAAAAGCGACTTCTCATCCTCGTCGGAAGCCCACGCCGCGACGGCAACAGCGCCTTGATGGCGCAGGCAGTCGCCGAGGGCGCAACGCAGGCCGGCATCGACGCCAACGTATGTTTTGCCGACGACTACATCACCGGCATGCTGCCTGATACCCGGCATGCACCGCCCGTCGATGATCGCTACGGCGAGCTGTTCCTCGATCACTTCCTGCCCGCCGACGGCGTGGTGTTCTGCACGCCGATCTACTGGTACGGCATGTCGGCACAGACCAAGGCGTTCTTCGATCGATCCTTCAGCTACTACTCCGCGTCCTGTCCACAGTCCGAGGACGTCAGACGCCGTATGACCGGCAAACGCCTGGGGCTGGTCGTGGCTTCGGAAGAGAGCTACCCCGGCGTGGCGCAGGGCATCGTGCATCAACTGCAGGAATACGCACGCTACAGTCACTCGGAATTCGTCGGCCTGGTGCATGGCGTGGGCAATGCGCGGGGTGAGGTCGCGCGCGATCCAGCCAACCCACTTGCCGCTGCACGCTCACTGGGGCGAGACATCTTCGAGCGGCACTATTCGGACTATCGACTGGATACGGCACGGCCCAACGCGGTCTGGGCGGGAAAAAGCCCTGCTCACGTCGAGTAGTGATCTGCAGGAGGGGCTCTGGAGTGATCTGTAGGAGGGACTTCAGTCCCGACGGGCGGTGCCAGCAAGGCGTCGGGACTGAAGTCCCTCCCACAAAAGCCGGCCGCATCGACAGCAGAACGATGCCAGAGACCATCGCCCACCCCGAACGCGAATAAAAAAACGGGCGCCCTGAGGCGCCCGTTTTCATACAACCATAAGCCGAAAGATCAGGCGTCGGATTCGACGATGACCTTGACCGTGGTCTCGACGTCGGCGTGCAGGTGCACGACAACCTCGTACTCGCCGATCTGGCGGAACGCGCCTTCGCCCAGGATGACTTCGCTCTTGGACAGCGGCAGGCCGGCGGCGGTGAAGGCCTCGGCGATGTCGCGCGGACCGACCGAGCCGTACAGCTTGCCTTCGGTCGAAGCGTGCGCACCGATGGTCACGCTGGCACCCTCGAACTTGGCAGCGCGGGTGCTGGCCTCGTCGTGGTTGGCCTTGGCCTTGGCCTCGTACTCGGCGCGCTGCGCCTCGAACGTGGCGACATTGGCGGCGGTGGCCGGCACGGCCTTGCCCTGCGGCACCAGGAAGTTACGGCCGTAGCCCGGCTTGACGCTGACCTTGTCACCCAGGTTGCCCAGGTTGGTCACTTTCTGCAGAAGAATCAGATCCATCGTATTGCTCCGTTATTCGTTAGCGAAGGCCCGAGGCCGCCGCAACGCTTGCTGTCCGAATAGGACGGTAATGTTCGGCAGTGCTTCCCTGTAAAAGCCCGCACATGGATGTGCGGGCTTTTGTGAGGGACTCACATCAAACGTCGTGGTTGTCGGTGTACGGGATCAGCGCCAGGAAACGGGCGCGCTTGACGGCCGTGGCCAGCTGGCGCTGGTACTTCGACTTGGTGCCGGTCACGCGGCTCGGCACGATCTTGCCGTTCTCGGTGAGGTACTGGCGCAGGGTGTTGAGATCCTTGTAGTCGATCTCCTTGACACCTTCGGCAGTGAATTTGCAGAACTTGCGACGACGGAAGAACTTGGACATGGCTGTGCTCCTTAGGCGGCTTCGGCGGTGTCGCCGTCGGTGTCGGCGGCGACCGGGCTGTCACCTTCTTCGTCGTCACGACGACGACGCTCGCCACGCTCGGGCTTGTCGCCCTTCTCGTCCTTGCTCTTCATGATCAGCGACTGCTCGGTATCCGGGCCGTCACGCTTGATGACCAGGTTGCGCAGGACCGCGTCGTTGAAGCGGAAGCTCTCGACCAGCTCGTTCAGCACGGCCTGGTCGGCCTCGATGTTCAGCAGCACGTAGTGTGCCTTCACCAGGTTCTGGATCGGGTAGGCCAGCTGACGACGGCCCCAGTCTTCCAGACGGTGGATCTTGCCGTTGCCACTCTCGACCAGCGACTTGTAGCGCTCGATCATGGCCGGGACCTGTTCGCTCTGATCCGGATGGACCAGGAACACGACTTCGTAATGACGACTCATGTTTTATTACCTTTCGGATGTGGCCACGAGGGCCGGACAGCCCCCCGAGGATTCCGCGGATCGCGGACGGTGGGGCAAGGGTTCCCGCCCGGAGGCCGGACAGGAAGCGGGCAAGTATGGCAGATCAATCACTTAGCTACAAGCAACCACCCCATTCCGGGATGAGAAGCCTAGACGCGCGCCGAACCCGGCCTCAGCGGAAGTAGCGTGCCTTCAGCGGCAGCGCAGCCGCGCCGATCGCACAGGCGTCGGCGGGGGCCTCGGCCGGCAGCAGCACCGGCAGCGGGCGCGCCTGGCCGCGACGTGGCTGGTTGTCGATGCGCACCGCGTCGATCAGCCGCCGCGCCAGATCGACCGGCAACCGGCCACCGAAGATGATCGCCTGCGGGTCGAGTACCGCGGTGATCGCCGAGGCGATCAGCGACACGCCCGGCGCGCCACGCGCAAGCCAGCGCTCGATCGCCGGCCAGGCCGGGTCGTAGGCGTCCAGCAGCGCGCGTACATCCGGCAACCGCACGCCGTCCTCCTCCAGCAGTTGCCGCAGCAGCTCCAGGGTGGCCCGCTCCATGCCCAGCGCCGGCAGCATGCCGGCGACCTCGCCGGCATTGCCGTGCGCACCGCGCATCACGTCGCCGTTCACCACCATGCCACCACCCAGCCCGTAGCTGAAATAGAGATAGGCGAAGTCGCGGTGGCGACATCCGGCACCGAGCATGGCCTCCCCGGCGGCGGCAACACTGCCGTCGTTGTCCACCCAGACCGGCTGGCCGCAAGCCTCGGCCAGCCACGGGCCGATCGCCATGTCGCCAAGCGCGCGCAGCGGATCGGGGGGATTGATGCGGGAGTCCCCGCCGGTGAAGAAGCCGGTCATCGCCACGCCGATGCCCAGGCGCGGCCCCAGCGGGGCATCCAGTCCGGCCTGCAGCGCCGCGTCGGCCTCGCGCAACTGCGCCAGCACCGCCTCAGGGGTTCCGGCGGCCAACGGCACTTCATGCCGGCCGCGGACCTGGCCGGCAAAATCCAGTGCCACCAGGGTCAGGGCATCGGTGGCGATCGACACCCCGAGCGTATGCCCATGATCTGCCACCAGCGACACTGCCACGCCGGGCTTGCCACGGCCGCCGCGGGCCAGCGTCGCGCCCATCGTGACCAGGCCGCGCGTCTCCAATCCCTCGATCAGACGCACCGCGGTCTGTACCGTCAGGCCGGTGCCGCGGCTCAGATCGGCCCGGGTGAGCACGCCGGCCAGGCGCAGCCGGTCGAGCATGTCGCGCTCGTTGGTACTCAACGGTGGGAACGGCAAGGCTTGCAGGGGCAGCGCGGGCGCGATCGGGGCGGTCATCGGGAGGCGGGGGAAACGGGGGCGGCGCAAGCATAACCATGCGCATGGAAATAATTAAGTCACACTTAGTTATTAATTTACACGGCATGTCATCCACCCCTCACAGGCTCCTCATGCCCACCGCCCCTCCCCGCCCGCGTATCACGGCGCGCCTTTCGCTACTGGCTCTCGGCCTCGGCACGGCGCTTGCCGCGCAGGCCCAGCAAGCCCCCGCGCCGACCGAACTGGACGCGGTCCAGGTCAGTGGCCAGAACCTGTCGATCCGCCAGGCGATCGCCGCCAAGCGCGAAGCCGGCGTGGTCTCCGACGGTGTGGCTGCCGACGATATCGGCTCGATCCCCGACTTCGGCCTGGGCGAGGCGCTGCAACGCGTGCCCGGCGTGTCGATGATCATCAACAACGGACGCGGCGAAGCGCAGTTCATGAGCCTGCGTGGCTTCAACCCCGACTACAACAGCGTGCTGATCGACGGCGTCGCCCTGCCCTCCACCGAAACCAGCCGGCGGATCCAGTCGCTGGACGTGATCCCGGCTTCGCTGGTGCAGCAGGCGGATGTCTACAAGACCTTCAACGCCGACATGGACAGCAATGCGATCGGCGGCATTGCCTCGCTGCATACCCGCAGTGCCTTCGATCATCCCGGACCGTTCGCCAGCGTGCGTGCCAACGTCGCCGACTGGGAGAACCGCCGCCAATTGCAGAGTTCCGGTCCCTCCGGGCAGGTGCAGGGCATCTTCAGCAATACCTTCGGTGCGGACAACCATTTCGGCGTGGTGCTCTCGGCCGACTACTTCCGTCGCGATTCCTCGTCGCTGGATACCGCGATCGACAGCTACAGCTATTACCAGAACGGTGTTCGCCAGACCCTGACGCCGGGCACGGACACCACCGGCATGGCGGTGGCGCCGGATCGCTTCCGCGCACTGACCTACGACAACGTGCGCCAGCGCCGCAGCCTGTTCGGCAAGCTCGAATACGACGATGGCGACAGCCTCAAACTCGCCCTCAGCGCCGGCACGTTCGAGCACACCAATGACGAGCAGCGCCGCTCGCAGTTCATCAACCGCAGCGGCAACGCAACGGTTACCGACCAGGACGACGGCCGCTACGCGCAAGGCACCGCCCAGGTCGATGCGGACGCGTTCTACCAGACCCGGCAGCTGCGCTACGCCCAGCTCGGCGGCAGCTACCGGCCCAACGACGAAGGCCGCCTGGACATGGTGATCAACCGCGCCCGTGGCAGCTATCGCCAGGACACCCGCGAGGACGTGTTCACCAGCGCCGCCTCGTCGCAACTCGGCTTTGCCTACAGCGGCGTCGGCGATAGTCGTCCGGGCATCGCGCTCACCAATCCGGCCTACTACACCGATCCCGGCAACTACCAGCAGTCCTACTTCTTCAACCGGGTCGAGCGCAGCAGCACCGACACCACCACGATCAAGCTCGACTACAGCCAGAACGCCGATGCGGATGCCACCGGCTGGGGCCTGCGCACCGGCCTGCAGTACCGCGACCTCGGCCAGCGCTACGACCTCGACGAGGTGCGCTACAACCCCACCGGCAGGGTCACCCTCGACCAGATCGGCAGCGACGACGCCCGGGTCTGCCCGTATGCCGACTTCAGTTGCCTGCTGCTGATCGATCCGGCCAAGGTCGCCGCCTACTTCGCCGCACATCCTTCGGCCTACGCATTGGCCTCGACCAACACCCGCAACAGCACGATCAGCGATTTCCACATCGACGAACGCGACGGCGCCGCCTATCTGATGGGCACCTGGCATGGCGAACGCACCCAGGCCACGTTCGGCCTGCGCAACGAATTCCTGCAGCGGAGCGTGACCAGTCCCGTGCCGCAACCGCTGACCAGCACCACCAACTACGTGCAGCAGCAGAGCGACAGCGACAACCGCTACCTGCTGCCGTCAGCGAATTTCGCCTGGGACGTAACGCCGGCACTGAAGCTGCGCCTGGCCGGCAGCCGTACCCTCGGCCTGCCCACCTATGGCGACATCGGCCAGAACAGCACGCCGACCGTCAACACCGCGGGCATGACGATCACCCGCAGCATCGCCAATCCGGAACTGAGCCCGCGCCGCTCCGACAACTTCGACCTGTCGCTGGAGTGGTATCCGGATCGCGATGCGCAGCTGTCGGTGGCGCTGTTCCACAAGCGCATCGCCAACGAGATCGTGCGCCTGACCAGCACCGACTTCCAGACCAACCCCGAGGGCCTGACCGGCACCTACCAGGTCACCACCACCCAGGCGGTCAATGCCGGCGACGCACGCGTGAACGGCGTGGAGTTCACCGCGATCGATACCCGTTTCGACTTCCTGCCGGGCGCCTGGTCGCACCTGGGTGCGTCCGCCAACCTGACCCTGCTCGACGCACAGACCAGCAACATCCAGATGGCCGACGGCAGCCTGCGCACCCTGCCCGCGCTGCTGGAATCGCCCAAGCGCAGCGCCAATGCCTCGGTGCTCTATGACCTGGGTCCGTTCAGCGCGCGCGTCAGCGCCAACTACACCGGCAAGCAGTTGATCTCGGCGGCCACCGACAACCGCGTCAATGACCGCTACTACGACGCGATCACCACCTACGACGCGCAGCTGGCCTGGCGCTTCAACCCGCACCTGCGCCTGACCGTGCAGGGCAAGAACCTGAGCAACGCTCGCCTGACCCGCGTCGCCGGTCTGGATCAGGAACTGCTGCGCGAGCAGCTCGACAACGGCCGTGCTTACTACCTGGGAGTGGACTATGCGTTCTGAATTCACCTGGCCCGCGGCCCTTGCCGGCCTGTTGCTGGCGGTGTCACCCGCCATCGCGGAGACATCGCCGCCGGCGCCGGGTTTCATCCCGATCGAGACCGTGGTGAGCGGTGACTGCTGGGGCCGCTGGCCCGACGACGTGCTTGCCGCGGTACGGACCTGTGCCCCGGCCGACGGCAACCGCCTGGCGTTGCGGGTGATCGACGACGAAACCGGCCCCGCGCGGGTTGGCATCGATGAGGACTGTGGCGCGGCGCGCTGCGCGTCCCTGAGCGAGGTGCTGCTGGCTGCGCCGCAGCGACACCTGTTGCTGCGCACACCTGCTGCCCGCATCGATGCGGTGCTGGCGGCACTGGACGCGGCGCAGGCACGTGCCCGCGTCGTCGTCGAACCGCTGCTGCAACGACCGCAGGGCGCCAGTGAGCCGATCACGCTAGCACCGGGCGTGCGCTACTGGCACCAGCGCGCGGACGGACCGACGCCGGTGCTGCTCCACATCGCCGAGATCGATCTGGACACGCCAGGCCTGCATCTGGTCGGCACGCCCGGCGACCGCAGCGGCGGCGCTGAGTTCATCGCCACGCCGACCACCGCGTTCGTGCGCGAACACGGCCTGGTGCTGGCGATCAACACGGACTACTTCCTGCCGTTCGACGGCGGCCACCTGCTCGACAAGCCGTTCGTGCCCGCTCTGGGACAAGGCGTCACCGCCGAGGGTCTGGCGATCACCGACGGGCGCATCGATTCCGACGCCCGCACCGAGGATCGCCGTGTCGATGCCGCGTTCTGCGTCGATGCGCGCGGCCGCGCCGCGATCGTGCATGGCACCTGCCCGCGCGGCACGCGCCTGGGCGTAGGTGCCGGGCCGCTGTTGCTGCTCGGCGGGCAACGCCAACCACGCGAGGCCAGCCGCAAGGAGTATTACGACAAGCCCGAGCCGCGCAGTGCGATCGGTCTGGATCGTGCACGGCACCGGTTGTGGATGGTGGTCGCCGACGGCCGCCAGCCCGGCTACAGCGAGGGGATGAGCCTGGATGCGCTGACTGCGGTGTTCGAGCAGCTCGGCGCCGATGCGGCGATGAATCTCGACGGCGGCGGTTCCGGCACGCTGGCGGCGCGGGTGGATGGTCGGGTACGCACACTCAACACCCCGATCCACACCGGCATTCCAGGCCGCGAACGCGCGGTGGCCAACCAGTTGGGCGTGCGCATCGACGGTACGCCCTGAAAGCGCCTGCCGATGGCGGCTTGATCCGGTCCGGCCCGCGGGCCGGATCAGCCAGTGCGGCTCCCCATCGCCGGCCAGATTGCGACCGCACTGATCGCAGCCCCCGCCACGCCCAGCCACGCGGCCTGGTCCAGCGCCCCGGCGTAATCAGCGCCGGGCAGCAGTACCTCCGGCCCCAGGACATGGCCCAGCGCAACCAGCGACAGCGCGATCCCCAGCTTGGTCATCAGGGTGAAGACGCTGTAGTTCAACGTGTCCGAGCGCCGCCCCATGGCGTCGTTGTGCCCATGGATCAGGTTCGCGGCCGCGCCCCAGAGCAGCATGCCGCTGCCGAATGCACCACCGCCGTAGAGGAAGGCAAAAACATCCAGCCACATATCGCCTGCGTCACCGGGAGCCCTGAAGGCTCCGGCCAAGCCCAGACAGGCGCCCGCCGACAGCCCTACCGCCAGCAGGAACGCCACGTACTCCCCCGATCGCGATACCACCCGCCAGAACACCGGCAGGAACAGCAGCGTTCCCAGCGAGAACGCGATCAGCGCGTGCGAACGCGCCCCCAGATACGGGAGCATCCGGCCCACGACCGACACCGTGCCGGCGTTGACCAATGCCGCCAACAACAACCAGAAAAAGCGTGGCGGGAAACGCATCCGCAATCCCGGCCAGGGCTCATCTTCCGATCGCCCCGGTCGCACATCGGCAGACTCCTCCGACCGCCGCCTCACCCGCCGCACGAGCAGCCAGGACGACAGCAGTGCCGGCAGGCATACCAGTGCCACGAACGCTGCCAGACCCATGTCCGTCGTCATGCGTTCATCCAGCCAGACGTAGGCGATGCCGGTCACGGCGACCCGCGCCGCCGCGCTGAGCAGGTAACGTCCGGAGGAAAGCTGCAACACCTCAGCCTCATTGTGCGAAAGCACCGAGGTGAGCGCGTTCTGCGGCAGGTCGTAGAGCTTGTAGCAGAGCTGGAACAGCAGCCCCAGGCATAACGCGTGGAGCAAGGGCGGCAACACATCGAAGACCGAAAACAGTGCCATGAAGGCAACCACCGAGAGCAACGCCCCCCACCACTGCAAGCGGGCCAGCCGCGCAACCGTATCCGGCCCACGGCCGATCCACAGCCCCGCCGCCAGATCCGACAGCGCACCGAACACCATCAGCGCCATCGCCACCGCGCCCATGGTCGGTGGCGGCAACCGCAGCCAATGGGTCAGGAAATAGGCAAAGAACAGGTCATAGGCATGCCAGACCAGACTTTTCCCGCCATGCGCGGCCAGGTAGTAGCGGAACTGTGCCTGCATGAGCCCCCTCGTATGGCCTGAGCCTCAAGCCTGGGGCAGAAATGATTCAAGCTTGTTGCATGGCCGGCGCACCGGACTTGCCGGAGGACGTCTAGGCGTGCTCGGCGTCCGTCGTGAAGCTCTCGCCACAGCCACACTCGGCGGCGGCGTTGGGGTTCTTGAAGGTGAAGGTCTCGCTCAGGCCGTGCTTGCCGAAGTCGATGCAGGTGCCATCCACCAGCGGCAGGCTCTGTGCGTCCACGTAGATGCGCACGCCTTCCTGCTCGAACACCGCGTCATCCTCGCGCTTTTCGCGCGCCAGGTCGGTGATGTGGCCCCAGCCCGAGCAGCCGGTGCGGGTCACGCCGAAACGCAGGCCCAGCGCGCCGGGCGTCTGCTGGACGAAGCGCTGCACACGTTCGAGGGCGACGGGGGTAAGGGTGATGGCCATGCGATCCAACTCCGGACTGACTTGACGATTATACGAGGCGGGACCTGTAGGAGGGGCTTCAGCCCCGACGGGCTTTGCCGCGAAAGCCTGTCGGGGCTGAAGCCCCTCCCACAGGGGCCTCCGTAAAGATGGGGATTGACGCCAGCCGAACAACCCTGCGCCATTCAGGTACCTCGCACCCGCTTCGCTACCCCTTTAAACTGCCCGGCCCATACAGACGGTTTGCCGTGGCAAAGGAACAATCATGACGGTGGTCAGCGTTGAACATGCGCTTGCTGGGAAGATCCCGGCCGGCGGCCAAGTGACGGTCCGTGGCTGGGTGCGTACCCGGCGCGATTCCAAGGCGGGCCTGAGCTTCGTCAATGTCAGCGACGGTTCCTGCTTCGCCGCGATCCAGGTGGTCGCCCCGGCCGACCTGCCCAATTACGAGTCGGAAGTGAAGAAGCTCACCGCCGGCTGCTCGGTGATCGCCACCGGCACACTCGTGGCCTCGCAGGGCCAGGGCCAGAGCTTCGAGATCCAGGCCAGCTCGCTGGACGTGGTCGGCTGGGTCGAAGACCCGGAGACCTATCCGATCCAGCCCAAGCCGCACTCGCTGGAATTCCTGCGCGAAGTGGCGCACCTGCGCCCGCGCACCAACCTGTTCGGCGCGGTCACCCGCATCCGCAACTGCCTGTCGCAGGCGGTGCACCGTTTCTTCCACGAGAACGGCTACCTGTGGATCTCCACGCCGATCATCACCACCTCCGATGCCGAAGGCGCCGGGCAGATGTTCCGCGTCTCCACGCTGGACCTGGCCAACCTGCCGCGCACCGACAAGGGCGAGGTGGATTTCAGCCGCGACTTCTTCGGCAAGGAAACCTTCCTGACCGTGTCCGGCCAGCTCAACGTCGAGGCCTACGCGCTGGCGCTGAGCAAGGTCTACACCTTCGGCCCGACCTTCCGCGCCGAGAACAGCCACACCACCCGCCATCTGGCCGAGTTCTGGATGATCGAGCCGGAGATCGCCTTCGCCGACCTGGCCGAAGACGCACGCGTGGCCGAGCAGTTCCTCAAGTACCTGTTCAAGGCGGTGCTGGAGGAACGTGCCGACGATCTGGCCTTCATCGCCGAGCGCGTGGACAAGACCGCGATCAGCAAGCTGGAGAACTTCATCAACTCGCCGTTCGAGCGGATCGAGTACGGCGATGCGATCACGCTGCTGCAGAAGTCCGGCAAGAAGTTCGACTTCCCGGTCGAATGGGGCCTGGACCTGCAGACCGAGCACGAGCGCTGGCTGACCGAGGAACACGTCGGCCGCCCGGTGGTGGTGACCAACTATCCCGAGCATTTCAAGGCGTTCTACATGCGCCTGAACGACGACGGCAAGACCGTCGCGGCGATGGACGTGCTGGCGCCGGGCATCGGCGAAATCATCGGCGGCTCGCAGCGCGAGGAACGCCTGGACGTGCTGGATAAGCGCATGGCGCAGTTCGGCCTGGATCCGGAGCACTACCAGTGGTACCGCGACTTCCGGCGCTACGGTGCGGTGCCGTCGGCCGGCTTCGGCCTGGGCTTCGAGCGCCTGGTGGTATACGTCTGCGGCCTGTCCAACATCCGCGACGCGATTCCCTACCCACGCGCGCCGGGCAGCGCGGAGTTCTGAGGTGAGCACGCTGCAGCTGGCAGTGACAGTACAGCTGGCGCTATATGCGGTGGCGATCGTGGCGGCGCTGGTCGCCATGGCCCGCTTCGTGAAGCTGCAGCGGCTGGCCTCGCGCCATGGCGGCGGGTCGTGGTGGGACACCAGCGAGGCCCGCGTCGCCGTGACCCACGCGGTCAAACCGCTGTGGATCACCGCCGCCGCGTTGTTGCTGGGCGCGTTCGCACCACGCCTGATGGGGGCGATGCATCCATGACGCTGTTCTTCGCACTGTGCTTCGTCGGCGTCGCGGTGGCCGGGTTCTGCGCGTTCGTGATCTTCTGGCCATTGACGCTGGTGCATATCCGCGACCGCCATCCGGCGCTGGCCGAGGCGTTCGGCCCGGGGGCCTTCCTCAAGCCGGCGGCGCTGCACTGGCTGCTGGCACGGCGCTACCGGAGCGAGCGCGACGGCGGCCTGTCCGGGCTGGCCACGCCAGCGTGGCTGGCGCTGCTGACCATTTTCACCGGGCTGGGTATGGCCGCCCTGCTCGGCCTGTTGTCCAAGGTGATGCAATGAACGATTTCAATGACACACACGACCAGTGGTGGCTGGCCAGCCTCGGCCGGCTGCTGATCTGGGCGCGGCTGCGAGTGAAGGAAGCCGGCACGGCCGAAGTGCTCGACAGCGACGGCAAACTGCTGACCTACGACAGCGAGGACAGCGCGCGCGCCGCATTGTTCGACGCCGAGTTCGTCACCTTCGAGGGCCTGGACGAGGAAGACGCGCTCGCACGCGGCTTCTCGCTGGACGAGATCGCGCCGCCGCAGGCTACCAACGACGAAGAACTGCAGGGCCGGATGACGGTCACGCTGGGACATCGCGCCTAGATGTACACGCCCCGTGCCTTCGCCGGCAGCGACCTGGCCGCACTCGACCACCTGGTCGCCCGCGATCCGTTCGTCACGCTGATCACGCCCGGCGCGGAACTGCTGCCACGGATCAGTCATCTGCCGGTGCTGTATGCGCGCGATGGCGACAAGGTGGTGCTGGAAGGCCATTGGGCACGTCCCAATCCGCAGGCCACCCACGAAGGCGAAGCGCTGGTCATCGTGCATGGTCCACACACTTACGTTTCTCCCAGCTGGTATCCGGACAAGGACGCCGCCGCGCGCGTACCGACCTGGAACTACGTCACCGCCCACCTGCATGGCCGGCTGCAGCCGATCCGCGAGGAAGCCGCGCTGGCGGACCTGGTGACCCGGCTCAGTGACACGTTCGAGGCGAGTGTCGGCAGCGACTGGCAATTCGAGACCGATCGTCCCGAACACATGCGCCAGCTGCGCGGCATCGTCGGCTTTCGTTTCGAGACAACCTCGATCGAACTCAAGCTCAAGCTGAGCCAGAACCACCCGGAAGCCAACGTCGATGCGGTGATCGCAGCGCTGGGCAGCCAGCCACCGCAGAATGCGCACGAGATTGCCGCCTGGATGCAGCGCTGGCGCCTACACCGCGATATCGCGGCTGACTCATCCCCCATCCAGCCACCTCGCGGCCCTGGAGTCACACGATGAATTCCCTGACCCAACTGCTCGACAACAACCGCGAATGGTCCGAACGGATCAACAAGGAAGACCCCGAGTTCTTCGCGCGGCTGTCCAAGCAGCAGAAACCCGAATACCTGTGGATCGGCTGTTCCGATTCGCGCGTGCCCGCCAACCAGATCATCGACATGGCACCGGGCGAGGTGTTCGTCCACCGCAATGTCGCCAACGTGGTCGTGCACACCGATCTGAACTGCCTGTCCACGATCCAGTTCGCGGTCGACGTGCTGAAGGTCAAGCACATCCTGGTGGTCGGCCACTACGGCTGTGGCGGTGTCTACGCCAGCCTGACCCAGCAACGTCTGGGTCTGGTCGACAACTGGATCCGCCACGTCACCGACGTCGCCGACAAGCATGCCGACTGCCTGCACCACGCCGGTGGATTGCCGTTGCAGCATGCACGCCTGTGCGAGCTCAACGTGCTGGAGCAGGTCGTGCACGTGGCCGGCACCACCGTCGTGCAGGATGCGTGGAGTCGCGGCCAGGCGCTGACGGTGCACGGCTGGGTCTACAGCCTGCGCGATGGCCTGGTACACGATCTCGGCATGGATGTCGGCCGCCCTGAAGACCTCGCCGAATGCTACCCGGCCGCGCTGGCGCGCATCCAGGCCGATCACGAAGAACGCTGACCCCGGAGCGCCCCGCCATGCTGCCCTCGCCGCTCAACCTGCAAGCCTGGATCGAGGAACACCGGCATCTGCTCAAGCCGCCGGTCGGCAACAAGTGCATCCAGCAGGGCGACTTCATCATCATGATCGTCGGCGGCCCCAACGCGCGCAGCGACTATCACTACGACGAAGGCCCCGAGTGGTTCTACCAGCTGGAAGGCGAGATGGTGCTGAAGGTGCAGGAGGATGGCGTCGCGCGCGACATCCCGATCCGCGCCGGCGAGATCTTCCTGCTGCCGCCCAAGGTTCCGCATTCGCCGCAGCGCATGCCCGATTCGATCGGGCTGGTGATCGAGCGCAAGCGCCTGCCGCATGAGCAGGATGGTTTGTTGTGGTTCTGCGAGAACTGCAACCACAAGCTGTACGAGGAATACTTCCCGCTGAAGAACATCGAGACGGACTTCCCGCCGGTGTTCGAGCGGTTCTATCGCTCGATCGAGCACCGTACCTGCAGTGTCTGCGGGGAAGTGCATCCGGTGCCGGCGCGCTACCAATCGTAGGGCCGAGCCTGCTCGGCTGGAGCGCCACCGGGAAAGCCTCAGCCGAGCAAGCTCGGCTC
This sequence comes from Pseudomonas sp. GW821-FHT07E12, assembly GCF_058986605.1. Taxonomy (NCBI): domain Bacteria; kingdom Pseudomonadati; phylum Pseudomonadota; class Gammaproteobacteria; order Pseudomonadales; family Pseudomonadaceae; genus Pseudomonas; species Pseudomonas sp. GW821-FHT07E12. The sequence continues at coordinate 156,093 of NZ_JBYSVX010000005.1, forward strand.
TACCAGGTGGCCGCCGGCTGAATGCTGTTGTGGGAGGGACTTCAGTCCCGACGAAGCCTTCCCGGGAAAGCCCCGTCGGGACTGAAGTCCCTCCCACAGGGATACACTGCGGACCCGTTTCCGCACCGCCCAGCCCATGACCGAAACGCTGTCGCGCTCCCATGCCCTCGCCCTCGACGACGCCGACCCGCTGCGCCGGTTCCGCGAGGAATTCCTGTTCCCGCGTCATGGCGACGGCGAACAGACCTACTTCGTCGGCAATTCGCTGGGGCTGCAGCCACGTGGCGCCAAGGCGCTGTTGCAGGAAGTGCTCGATCATTGGGGCACGCTCGCGGTCGAGGGCCACTTCACCGGACAGGCGCAGTGGCTGACCTACCAGGAACTGGTCACCGAGCCGCTGGCGCGCCTGGTCGGCGCCAAGCCGGTCGAAGTGGTGGCGATGAACACGCTGAGCGTCAATCTGCATCTGATGATGGTCAGCTTCTATCGCCCGACCACGCAGCGCCCGGCGATCCTGATCGAGGCCGGCGCGTTCCCGTCGGACCGGCATGCGGTGGAATCGCAGATCCGCTTCCATGGCTTCAATCCAGCTACCGATCTGATCGAAGTCGAGGCCGATGAGGGCGATGGCACGATCTCGATGGCGGCGATCGAGCGCGCCATCGCCGAGCACGGCCCGCGTCTGGCGCTGGTGCTGTGGCCCGGCATCCAGTACCGCACCGGCCAAGCCTTCGATCTGGCGCAGATCGTGCGTCTCGCACGCGCTCAGGGCGCCGCAGTTGGCTTCGATCTGGCACATGCGGTCGGCAACCTGCCGCTGTCGCTGCACGAGGACGACGCCGATTTCGCAGTGTGGTGCCACTACAAATACCTCAATGCCGGTCCCGGCGCGGTCGCCGGCTGCTTCGTGCACGAGCGCCATGCACGCGCCGATCTGCCGCGTTTCGCCGGCTGGTGGGGCCACGAGAAGCAGACCCGTTTCAGGATGGCACCGGAGTTCGTGCCGACCCCGGGCGCGGAAGGCTGGCAGCTGAGCAATCCGCCGATCCTGGCATTGGCGCCGCTGCGTGCCTCGTTGACGCTGTTCGATCAGGCCGGCATGCCGGCGCTGCGAGGCAAGTCCGAGCAGCTCACCGGATTGCTGGAAGCACTGATTCATGCACGTCTGCCGCAGGTGCTGCAGATCATCACGCCTTCCGATCCCGCGCAACGTGGCTGTCAGCTGTCGCTGCGGGTGATCGGCGGGCGCGAGCGCGGACGCTCGCTGTTCGAACATCTGCAAGCAGCCGGCGTACTCGGCGACTGGCGCGAGCCGGACGTGATCCGCATCTCGCCGGTGCCGATGTACAACCGCTTTGTCGACCTGCATCGCTTCGTCGAGGAAGTGGAAAGCTGGAGCCGCCTTTCGTAGGAGCGGCTTTAGCCGCGATGAGGCGTTCCCGTTTGAATCCCCACGCACGGATGTGCGGGCAGTTGCAGAAGGATCTGCATGAAAGCCTCATCGCGGCTGAAGCCGCTCCTACGAGAACGGCGGTCCTCCTGGTTTTCCGGATATTTCATTGAACACCACCACGCATCGCTCCCTCACCCTCGTCGGCGCCGGTCTGGCCGGCTCGCTGCTCGCCATCCTGCTGTCGCGACGCGGTTGGGACATCACCGTCTATGAGCGCCGCGGCGATCCGCGCATCAAAGGCTACGAATCCGGTCGTTCGATCAACCTCGCGCTGGCCGAACGCGGCCGGCATGCGCTGCGACAGGCCGGCGCCGAGGACGCAGTGATGGCCCGCGCGGTGATGATGCGCGGGCGCATGGTGCATCCGGCCGGCGGCGAACCGCAGTTGCAGCGCTACGGCCGCGATGACAGCGAGGTGATCTGGTCGATCCACCGCGCCGATCTCAATCTGGCGCTGCTGGAACTGGCCGAACAGGCCGGCGCCAGGATCCACTTCTACCGGCGCCTGCACACGGTCGATTTCGATGCCGGGCATGCACGCTTCATCGACGATCGCGACGACCAGCCGCACGACATCCACTTCCAGACACTGATCGGTGCCGACGGTGCCGGTTCGGCGCTGCGTGCAGCGATGAACCGCAAGTGCCCGCTCGGTGAGCGCACCGAGTTTCTCGATCATTCCTACAAGGAACTGGAAATCCCGCCCGCACAGGGCGACGGTTTCCAGATCGAGCGCAATGCGCTGCACATCTGGCCGCGCGGTCACTACATGTGCATCGCACTGCCCAACGATGGCGGCACTTTCACCGTCACCCTGTTCCTGCCCAACGAGGGCGAACCCAGCTTCGCCACCACCCGCAGCGGTGAGGAGGCGCAGGCGCTGTTCGCGCGCGAGTTCCCGGATGCGCTGCCGCTGATCCCGCGCCTGAAGCAGGACTGGGAGGAACATCCGCCCGGCCTGCTCGGCACGCTGTACCTGGACCGCTGGCACCTCGGCAGCCGCGCCGCGCTGATCGGCGATGCCGCGCACGCGATGGTGCCGTTCCACGGCCAGGGCATGAACTGCGCGTTCGAGGATTGCGTGGCGCTGGCCGACGCGTTGTCAGCGCATGCCGACATCGAGCAGGCCTTCGCCGCGTTCGAGCGCGAACGCAAGCCGAATGCACGCGCGATCCAGCACATGGCGCTGGAGAACTACATCGAGATGCGCGACAAGGTCGATGATGCCGACTTCCTGCTGCGGCGCGCGTTGGAGCGCGAGTTGCAGGCGCGCTGGCCGACCCGTTTCGTGCCGCACTACACGATGGTGACGTTCCTGCGCACGCCGTATGCGGTGGCGCTGGAACGCGATGAGATCCAGCACCAGATCCTGGCCGAGGCCACACGTGGGCACACCGACCTGTCGCGGATCGACTGGGACGTGCTGGCGCGGGTGGTGCACGAACGGCTGGAACCGCTGGAAGGCGCGCACTGAGCTGTCGTAGGAGTGGCTTCAGCCGCGATGGGGCGTTCATGCAGCGCCTTCCCACATCCCTGTCCTGGGATTCAAACGGGAACGCCCCATCGCGGCTGAAGCCGCTCCTACGTGCGCTCGCCGTAGAATGGGTGGGCCCTCCCGATCCGATCCGCCATGCCCGCCAGCTTCCTGTTCTACGACCTCGAAACCTTCGGCCAGGATCCGCGCAGGACCCGCATCGCGCAGTTCGCGGCGGTGCGCACCGATGCCGATCTCAACGTGGTCGAGGAACCGGTCAGCTTCTTCGTACGCCCGGCTGACGACCTGCTGCCCTCGCCCTACGCGACGCTGGTCACCGGCATCACCCCGCAACACGCGCTGCGCGAGGGCATCAACGAAGCCGAGGCGTTCGCACGCATCGTCGAGCTGATGGCGCGGCCGGAGACCTGCTCGCTCGGCTACAACACGCTGCGCTTCGACGACGAGTTCGTCCGCCATGGCCTGTTCCGCAATTTCCATGATCCTTACGAGCGCGAGTGGCGCGGCGGCAACTCACGCTGGGATCTGCTCGACATGCTGCGTCTGCTGCATGCACTGCGCCCGGACGGCATCGTCTGGCCGCAGCGCGAGGACGGTGCCACCTCGTTCAAGCTCGAACACCTGGCCGATGCCAACGGCGTGCGCGAAGGCGATGCGCATGAGGCGCTGTCCGACGTCTATGCGACGATCGGCATGGCGCGGCTGTTCAAGCGCCATCAGCCGAAGATGTGGGAGTACGCGCTGCGACTGCGCGACAAGCGCTACGCGTCCAGCCTGCTCGACGTGATCGCCCCCGACCCGGTGCTGCACATTTCGCAGCGCTATCCGGCCGCGCGCCTGTGCGCCGCGCCGGTGCTGCCATTGGCACGGCACCCGCGCATCGACAGCCGGGTCATCGTGTTCGACCTGGACGGCGAGATCGAACCATTGCTGCGGATGTCGCCGGAACAGATCGCCGACCGTCTGTACACGCCGGCCGCCGATCTGCCCGAGGGCGAGCAACGCATCGCGCTGAAGGAAGTGCACACCAACAAGGTGCCGGCGCTGGTCGCCTGGAACCACTTGCGCGCGCCGGATTTCGCACGACTGCAGATCGATCCTGCCGTCGTCGAGGCCAAGGCCGCACAACTGCGCGAAGTCGGCCCGGAGCTGGCCGAGAAGGTGCGTCGGGTCTATGGCGGCGAGCGCGCCGCCACGCCCTCCGACGCGGATGCTTCGCTGTACGACGGCTTCCTCGCCGAAGGCGACCGCCGGCTGATGCCGCTGGTGCGCGCCAGCGCGCCGACCGATCTTCCCGCGCTGACATCACGCTTCCGCGACGCACGCATGCCCGAGCTGCTGTTCCGCTACCGCGCGCGCAACTGGCCGCAGACCCTGTCCTTCGAGGAGCAGGCGCGCTGGGACGATTACCGTCGCCAGCGCCTGTCGACCGAGAGCGGCCTGTCCGAGCTGAGCTTCGAGCAGTTGCACGCCCAGATCGCCGATCTACGCCTTGCTAACCCCAACGATGCTACCAAGCAGGCCTTGCTCGACCAGCTGGCCGCCTGGGGCCATGACCTGCAGCGCACGCTATGACGACCTACTTCACCGACGCCAGCTTCAAATTCCTGCGTGGCCTGGCCCGCCACAACGACAAGACCTGGTTTGCCGCGCACAAGACGCAGTACGAGGACCACGTGCGACAGCCATTCCTGCGCCTGCTGACCGACCTGCAGCCGGCGCTGGCCGAGGTCAGCGAGCACTTCCGTGCCGATACCCGCGGCCAGGGCGGATCGCTGTTCCGCATCTACCGCGATGCGCGCTTCTCCAACGACAAATCGCCGTACAAGAACTGGCAGGGCGCGCGCCTGTTCCACGCACGCCGCCGTGAAGTGCCGGCGCCCTCGTTCTACCTGCACCTGCAGCCGGGCGAGAGTTTCGTCGGCGCCGGCATCTGGCACCCCGAGCCGGAGGTGCAGCGCCGCATCCGGCAGTTCATCTTCGACAACCCAGGCAGCTGGAAGGCCGCCGCGCACGATCCGAAGCTGCTGCGCAAGTTCGAACTGGCCCAAGAAGAAAAGATGGTGCGGCCACCGCGCGGCTTCCCGACCGAGTTCGAGTTCCTCGACGACCTCAAGCAACGCAACTGGGTGATGTGGCGCACCCTCGACGATGCCGCGATGACCGGCCCGCGCCTGCGCCAGACCATCGCCGCCGACCTGGCTACGCTCGGCCCGTTCGTCGACTACCTGTGCGCGGCGTTGGATCTGGAGTTCTGAGGGTTCGCAGAGCGGTGCTCACTCGGCTGAGGCTTCCCCGATAAAGCCTCCACCAAGCGAGCTCCGCTCAATGCTGGACCTGCATCGGAGGAGCACGTTCTTCTCGACGATGCATAAGGAAACAAACGGACATGCGGGATGGCACATACAGGCCATCCACGCCATCGGTGGCGAATCCGTGCATGCGATAACTGCGGCCGGTATCGCGGGCGGGCCGACGTTTCTTCGGGCAGCTCGCTGTCGCTCCCGAATCGAGACAAGGCGAACATGAAAAGAACAGATGAGCGCACGAGCCGCCGCAAGCGACGGCTCTGTTTGCTGGGCGCGATTTGGCTGCTGGCCGGCACGGCAGGATGCTCCCGCGATGCCGGCCAACCTGCGGCGCAACAGGCACCGGCCGCGGCCAGCAAGTCCCTTGTTCACACCGAACTAGCGGTAGTCAAACCGACGATCTCCTGCGAAGCACTGGCCAAGGCCGACCTGAGTGGCGCGGCCGACGCTGCGGTCACGATCACCGCGACCTCGCAGGTGGACACGCCGAAGGGCAAGTTCTGCAAGGTCGAGGGCAACATCGCGCCGACCATCGGCTTCGAGGTCGATCTGCCGATCGAGCATTGGACCCAGCGTTTCCTGCAAGGCGGCTGCGGCGGCCTGTGCGGCATGACCGCCGTCGGCATCACCAACGCCGGCACCTGCGCGCCGGCGCTGAACGGCGAGTTCGTGGTGGCCGGCAACGACATGGGCCACAAGGGCTCGATGGGCGGCGACGACGAGGCGGTGTTCGCCGCCAATCCGCAGAAGCGCATCGATTTCGCCTACCGCGGCAACCACCAGACCGCGCAGGTCGCCAAGGCATTGATCAAGGCCTTCTACGGCCAGGCGCCACGCTACTCGTACTTCATGGGCTGCTCGGACGGCGGCCGCGAGGCGCTGATGGAGGCGCAACGTTTCCCGGACGACTTCGACGGCATCTCCGCCGGTGCGCCGGCCGCGCTGTTCCAGGTGCAGAACTCGTTCTATCACGCATGGACCGCACTCGCGAACAAGCGCGCCGATGGCAGCAACATCCTGCTGCGCGGCCGCCTGGGCATCCTGCACGATGCGGTGCTGGCGCATTGCCCGACGCTGTCGGGCATGTCGGACGGGCTGTTGCAGGATCCGCGTGCCTGCAGGTTCGACCCGGCCTGGGTGCAGTGCGCCGCGGGCACGGGCGACAGCTCCAAGTGCCTGACTGCCGAGGAAGTGGCGGTCGTGCAGAAACTCTATGACGGCCCCAGTGACGACCATGGCCATCGCTTCGCGATCGGTGGTGTCGAGCCCGGCTCCGAGGCGAGCTGGATGCTGCCCGCCAGCGCCAATGCCGGTGCCGATTCGATGAGTGGCGGCATGGCCAGCCGCTCGCTGAAGTACGTGATCATGCCGACCGTGGATGCCGAGGCTGGCGATCTGTCGAAGTTCACCTTCGACCTGACGATGTTCCAGCGCGTGGCGGAACTGGCGCCGCTGTACAACGCCGCCAACACCAATCTGCGTCCGTTCCAGCAGCGCGGCGGCAAGCTGATCCTGTGGCATGGCTGGTCGGATACCTCGATCACGCCGGCGGTGTCGATCGCCTACTACCAGGGCGTGCAGAAACAGTTGGGCGAGCAAGTCACCGACGGCTTCCTGCGTCTGTTCCTGCTGCCGGGTGTGGGCCACTGCGGCGGTGGCGACGGCTATGGGCCGATCGACCTGCTGAGTCCGCTGATGGCCTGGACCGAGCAACAGCATGCGCCGGATCGTTTGATCACCGGCAAGTTCGCCCAGTCGTCGGGACCGGGTGGTCCGGGTGGTGGTCCCGGTGGTCCAGGCGGACCCGGAGCGGGTGGTCCGAATGGTCCGGGCGGTCCCGGAGCCGCTGGCGGCATGGGGGTTCCCGGCGGAATGCCGCCCGGGCCACCGCCCGGCTCGGCCCAGGCGGGCGCCCCAAGCGGCAACAAACCGCCGATGGGCGATCGCAAAGGCCCCGGCCTGCACATGCCCATGCCGATGAGCAGCCCGGTAGCGATGTCCTCCGGCACGCCGGAAGCCACGCGCCCGGTGTTCGCCTATCCCGACATCGCCCGCCATGATGGCAAGGGCGACAGCAAGGACGCCGCCAGCTACGTCGCGGTGAAAAGCCCGGTCGCGCTGCCGCAGGTCTTCGATACCGAAGCGGCAAAGCTGATCGGCCCGGACAACCAGAAGAACTATCGCGTCGTGGACGGCAAGCTGGTCGGCGAATGAGTCAACGCCGGGCGCCGCACCCACGCGACTGAGCGGTGGGCGCACTTGGCGCACGGCACACCTGGGTCTGAACGGCCCGGCGTGCCGTGCCGTGTCCACACCGACCGCCCCGTGCGTATCCTGTCGTTACTGCCGACAGGAGAACGTCGATGCGAAAGTGGTGGTGGACATTGCCGGTCCTCGCCGTGCTGGCCGTGGCTGGCTACGTCGTGGCCGGCCCCTATCTCACGATCCGCGCCATCGGCCAGGCGATCGAACGCCAGGACACCGCGGCGCTGGAGCGCCAGGTGGATTTCCCCACGCTGCGCGCCAATCTCAAGGCGCAACTCGCAGACTCACTGGTGCGCCGGGCCGGGCCAGACATGCAATCCAACCTGCTCGGCATGTTCGCGCTGCAGGCCGCAAGCAGTCTCGCCGGCGCGGGCGTGGACACGATGGTGACCCCGCTCGGCATTGGCGCACTGCTGCAGGGACGCGCCGTCTGGAAGCGCGCCACCGGCGATACCGTCGGCGACGACACCTACGCCGCACCCAGTCCGGATCGGCCGCTGAAACGTTATGAAGGCCGCTTTGACTCCACCTCGCGCTTCTCCGCCACCGTCCATACCGAATCCGGCACGACGGTGGTATTCGTGCTCAGCCGCGACGGCCTGCGCTGGAAACTGACCAACATCGTGCTGCCCCTGGACCCATGACGCGCAATCCCTACTACACCGGCCCGGTCAGCGATCACTTCGACGGGCTGCGCTTCTTCAATCCCGACCATCCGCCGACCGACCGCAGCCTGCTCGACGTAGTGCGCTGGCAACTGACCGGCAAGCGCGCGCGCTGGGACACGCCGACATCCACCGCACGCGCGGTACCGCAGGCAAGGGTCGAAGTCCCGACCGTGACGATGATTGGCCATGCCAGCGTGCTGATCCAACTGGCCGGACTCAACCTGCTGATCGATCCGGTCTGGTCCGAACGCGCCAGTCCGATGCAATGGGCCGGCCCGCGCCGGTTCACGCCGCCCGGCATCGCCTTCGACGACCTGCCGCCGATCGACGCGGTGCTGCTGACCCACAACCACTACGACCATCTCGATCTGGCGACCCTGCAGCGCTTGCATCAAGCCCACCGCCCGCGACTGATCACCCCGCTCGGCAACGACACGTTGATCGCCCGCACGCTGCCGGACATGCCTGCGACTGCGCTGGACTGGTGGCAGTCCTGCAGCGTCGGTGCGATCGAAGTGACGGTGACACCGGCACTGCACTGGTCCTCGCGCAGCCTGTCGGATCGACGCATGGCGCTGTGGGGTGGCTTCCACCTGCGCCAGGATGACTACAGCTGCTACATCGCCGGCGACACCGGCTACGGCAACGGCTGGCCGTTCCGCCAGTTGCGCGAACGCCTGGGAGCGCCCGATCTGGCGCTGCTGCCGATCGGAGCGTACGAGCCGCGCTGGTTCATGCAGGGCCAGCACATGGATGCGGCCGAAGCGGTGCAAGCCATGCTCGACTGTGGCGCCCGGCAGGCACTCGGCGTGCACTGGGGCACGTTCCAGCTGACTGATGAAGGACGGTTGGAGCCGAAGGAATTGCTGCACGCGGAACTCGTACGGCGTGGCATTCCCGAGGCGAGTTTCCAGGCGTTTGAAGTCGGTCAGATATGGAAGGATGGATAGCGGCAGCGAGTGAGCCGCTTCGAGTCATCATGCTGATCGCCGTTGCAGGAGCGGCTTCAGCCGCGATGAAGCTTTACCGGGAAAGCCTCATCGCGGCTGAAGCCGCTCCTGCAACGATGTTCACTCGCTTGATCGGGAACACCTAGCAACGCCGCTCCAACTTCCCCGCCAACCGTCGCATCGGCGCCGCCAACTGCCGCCGTGCCAACCATGGCAACACGCGCAGCGCCGCCTTCAGATCAATGGGCGGCAACGGGTCACGCCATGCAAACGCAACCTTGTTCTCCATGCCCGGCTCATCGAGCACGCACACATTGCCGTTGAAAGCGCGCCGCATCCGGTTGAGGTGCGCTCGCACGTCGGTGGCATACAGGTTCGATGCCATCACGCCGCCCGGCACCAGCGACGCCGCGCATTGCTCGTGGAATGCCTGCGTCGACAACGCCGCCGGGATGCCGTCCACGTCATAGGCATCGACCAGCAACAGGCCATAGCGATCGGTACGCGAACGCAGCCATGCCGCGCCATCACCCAGCTCAACCGAGAAACGCGCGTCGTCAGCCGGTACGTGAAACGCCTCGCGCAGCGCCAACACATCCGCGTCGCTCTCGACCGCCTCGATCCGGCTATGCGGAAGGTAGCGATGGCAGAACTTGGCCTGCGCGCCACCGCCCAACCCGACGATGCCGATCCTGGCCGGACGCGGATTCACCAGCAGCGCGGCCAGCATCGTGCGGGTGTAGCCGACCTGCAGCCAATGTGGAAACCAGCGCAGCATCCGCGTCTGGGTCACCTCACCGCGAAATTGCAACTCCACATAGCGCCAACCGCGACGCACATAAGGCGCCCCCGAGGAACGCCGCTCATTTCGGCGGGTCATTGGCGACACCGTGGGGCACGTGCCCGGCCGCCACACTCTGGTGCTGACGGGCACTGTCGATGTTGTGCTGGGAGTCGTCGAAGAAGATGTCCGCGCCGAACGCCTCCAGGAACGGCCCCTTGTGGCGGCCGCCAAGGAACAGCGCCTCGTCCAGACGCACGCCCCACTCGCGCAGTGTGCGGATCACCCGCTCATGCGCAGGCGCCGAACGCGCGGTCACCAGTGCGGTGCGGATCGGCGCGGCCTCACCGGCCGGGAACGCCGCCTGCAACGCGTGCAAGGCCGAAAGAAAGCTGCGGAACGGCCCGCCACTGAGCGGCTCGCGCGCCCGCGCCTGCTCGTGCCGACCAAACGCCTCCACGCCCTGCTCGCGCGAGATCCGCTCGCTCTCATCGCCGAAGATCACTGCATCGCCATCGAAGGCAATGCGCAGTTGGGTCGACAGGCGGGTGTGGTCCTTGTCGACGATGGCCTCGGCGGCAGCCGCCTGCTCACCCGGAGTGCGCGGCAGGATGTGCGCCGCGGCGATCCCATGCGAGAGCGCGCGCCGCACCGAGTCCGGATTGGCCGACAGGAACAGATCAGTGCCGAACGGCTTGACGTACGGCCAGGTCGCCTCGCCCGAAGTGAAGGTCGCACGCACGATGCCCAACCCGTAGTGCTGGATCGAGTTGAAGATGCGCAGGCCGGTGTCGGCCGAATTGCGCGACAGCAGGATCACCTCGACCCGCGGCGTATCCGGCGGCGCACCGTGGTTGAGCGCCAGCAACTTGCGCACCACCGGAAACGCCACGCCTGGTGCCAGCACATCATCCTCGTGCGCACGCTGATAGGCCGCGTAGGCATCCACTCCCTCACGCTCGAACAGCCCGTGCCCCTCTTCGAGGTCGAACAACGCGCGGGAGGTCACCGCGACGGTCAGCAAACGGGGGGTATTATCGGTCATAGGGTGTGATTCGGGATTCGGGATGATCAGCCTGCGGCTGCTGTGAGGCGTTTCGGGATTCGGGAAAAGCATCTATGGCACTGGTGCCCTGTCAAACGACGTGGGCGGTTACTGGACTCTTTCGTTTCAGTTTTCTGCGGGAGGGGCTTGAGCCCCGACAGTTGGCCGGTAAAGCCTGTCGGGGCTGAAGCCCCTCACACAACAGCCAGCTCTCCGAAGCGGGCTCTTGCGAATCACCAATCACCAAACGCCTCACAGCAGCCGCAGGCTGATCATCACCAATCCCAGCCCTCAAACCACAAACTGCTCACTGAAGATCCGCTCTTCCAGATTGTGTTCCGGGTCGAACAACAAGGTGACACGGCGGTCGCGCGATTCGCGGATCGTCACTTCCACCACATCGCGGATCTCGTGCGAATCGGCGGTGACGCTGACCGGGCGCTTGTACGGATCGAGCACACGGAAGCACACCTCGGTATCGGCCTTGAGGATCGCGCCGCGCCAGCGTCGTGGCCGGTAGGGCGCGATCGGGGTCAGCGCCAGGGTATGTGAGCCCAGCGGCAGGATCGGGCCGTGCGCGGAATAGTTGTAGGCGGTGCTCCCGGCCGGGGTGGACACCAGCACGCCGTCGCCGATCAACTCGTCGATGCGGGTCTGGCCGTTGAGATCCACGCTCAGGTGCGCCGCCTGCCGGGTCTGCCGCAGCAGCGAGACCTCGTTATAGGCCAGCGAACCAGCAGTGGTGCCCGATTCGGTCTGCGCCAGCATTTCCAACGGCCGCAGATGCGCCGGCTCGGCCAGTTCCAGCCGCGCCTGCAGATCTTCCTCGCGGAACTGGTTCATCAGGAAACCGATCGAACCCAGCTTCATGCCGAACACCGGCTTGCCGGCGCCACCATGCCGATGCAGCGTCTGCAGCATGAAACCGTCACCGCCGAGCGCGCACAGCACGTCGGCATCATCGACCGGATGGTCACCGTAACGCGCGATCAGGCTTTCACGCGCCTGCTGCGCCTGCGGCGTGGCACTGGCGAGGAAACAGATGCGACGAGGAGTAGGAGAAGGCACGGAAGTCATGCCCCGATCATAACCGGCGAACCCGACGCCCCGTAGAGCCGAGCAAGCTCGGCTGGGCATTAACGGGAAAGCTCCAGCCGAGCAAGCCCGGCTCCACGACGATCCATCTGGAGAAAAGCCCCCCTTCTGTTAAGGGGGGCGCGGCGACAGCCGCAGGGGATAGGCAAGCCCGCAGGGCGGTGCCAAAAGTTTGCCAAGCAAACTTTTGGGTCTGGCCCGCAAAGCGGGCCAGACCACGGGGCTATACCCCGTGCGCCGCCAGTTGCCCCAACCGCTGCACCGCCACCGACACGGTCGGGTAGTCCAGCGTCTTCTGCTCGGCCAGCTCCTGCAGCATCGACAGGGTGAAGCGCAGGCTGGTGTCATCGCGCGAAATCCACTGCTCGACCTTCTCCTCGGCCGAGCCACCCGACATCGACAGCACCTGCCCGGCCAGCGTGCGGTGATGCGCCGCCAACTCGTCGCGCAGCACGCCGCGGGCCACCGCATGCCAGCGGCCGTTGACCTCCAGCGCGTCGATCTGCTCGAACAGCCACGGCAACCGCAGCGCGTCGCCGAGACGGAAGTGCACCTTCGACACCTCCACCGGCTTGAGCTTGCGGGTGCGCGCCAGTTCGATGATGTCGAACGCCGGCTCCAGGAACTGCAGCTCGGACAGCTGCTGCGCCAGCGCCGCCGGCAAACCCTTGTCCTGCCACTGCTGCACCAGGCCCTCGTATACCGGACGCTGCGAATCAGGCAGCACGCCGGACGCCACGCGGATGTCGTTGAACGGGCCGTGGTAACGCTCGACCGCCGCGGTGATCGCCGGCATCTGGCCCGGACGCGACAGCAGCCAGCGCACGAACGAGCGCTGCAGCTTCCAGATCACTTCCAGCGCATCGATCTGCACCGACTCCGGCACCTTGCCGTCGAGCGCGTCGATCTGGGTCCACAACGCACGCGCGTCCAGCGTTTCGCGGCTGACCGTATAGGCCTTGGCGACCTCGGCGATGCTGCGGCCGGTATCTTCCTGCATGCGCATCAGGAAGGTCGCGCCCATGCGGTTGATCGTGGCGTTGGTCACCGCGGTGGCGATGATCTCGCGCTTCAGGCGATGCCGCTCCATCGCATCGGCGTACTTCTTCTGCAACGGCTGCGGGAAGTAGCGCTGCAGCTCCTTGGACAGGTACGGATCCTCGGGGATGTCCGATTCCAGCAGTTGCTGGAACGCCACCAGCTTGGAGTACGACAGCAGCACCGCCAGCTCCGGTCGGGTCAGGCCGAGGCCACGTGCCTTGCGCGCCGACAGTTCGGCATCGCTCGGCAGGAACTCGATCTGGCGATCGAGCAGGCCCTGCTTCTCCAGCGTGCGGATGAAGTGCTGCTTGGAGCCCAGGCGCTTGCTGCTCATCCGCTCCATCAGGCTCAGCGCCTGGTTCTGGCGGATGTTGTCCCACAGCACCAGCTCGGCGACCTCGTCGGTCATCGAGGCCAGCAGCTTGTTGCGCGCGTCATAGCTCAGCTTCTTGGCCTGCACCACGCTGTCGAGCAGGATCTTGATGTTCACCTCGTGATCGGAGGTGTCCACGCCGGCCGAGTTGTCGATGAAGTCGGTGTTGAGCAGCACGCCGTTCTGCGCGGCCTCGATGCGGCCGAGCTGGGTCAGGCCAAGATTGCCGCCCTCGCCCACCACCTTGCAGCGCAGCTCGTCGCCATTGACGCGCAGACCGTTGTTGGCGCGATCGCCGACATCGGCATGGCTCTCGCCGGACGCCTTGACGTAGGTGCCGATGCCGCCGTTCCAGAACAGATCCACCGGCGCCTTGAGGATGACGTTGACCAGATCGTTCGGCGACAGGCTCTTGACCGACGCATCCAGCCCCAGCGCCTCGCGCACCTGCGGGGTGATCTCGATCGACTTCAGCGTGCGCGGATAGACCCCGCCGCCCTTGCTGATCAGCTTGGCGTCGTAGTCGGCCCAGCTGGAACGCGGCAGCTTGAACATGCGCTCGCGCTCGACGAACGAGGCAGCCGCGTCCGGATTCGGGTCGAGGAAGATGTGGCGATGGTCGAATGCAGCGACCAGGCGGATATGCCGCGACAGCAGCATGCCGTTGCCGAACACGTCGCCGGACATGTCGCCGATGCCGAAGCAGGTGAAGTCCTGGCTCTGGCAATCACGGCCGAGCGCGCGGAAGTGGCGCTTGACCGATTCCCACGCGCCGCGTGCGGTAATACCCATGCCCTTGTGGTCGTAGCCGACCGAACCACCGGAAGCAAACGCATCGCCGAGCCAGAACCCATGCTCCAGCGCCAGCCCGTTGGCGATGTCGGAGAAGGTCGCGGTGCCCTTGTCGGCAGCGACCACCAGATACGGATCGTCCTGATCGTGGCGCACCACCTGCGGCGGCGGCACGATCTTGCCGCCGACGATGTTGTCGGTGATGTCGAGCAGGCCCTGGATGAACAGCTTGTAGCAGGCGATGCCCTCGGCCTGGATCGCATCGCGATCGCCACCGGCCGGCGAACGCTTGACGAAGAAACCACCCTTGGCACCGACCGGCACGATCACGGTGTTCTTGACCATCTGCGCCTTGACCAGGCCCAGCACCTCGGTGCGGAAGTCCTCGCGGCGATCCGACCAGCGCAGACCGCCACGCGCGACCGCGCCGAAGCGCAGGTGCACGCCTTCCACGCGCGGGCCGTAGACGAAGATCTCGCGATACGGACGCGGCTTGGGCAGGTCCGGCACCAACGCCGAATCGAGCTTGAAGCTGATGCAATGACCGATCTTGCCGTCCTTGCCGGTCTGGTAGTAGCTGGTGCGCAGGGTCGCATCGATCACGCCGATGAAGCTGCGCAGGATGCGGTCCTCGTCCAGGCTGGAGACACGGTCCATCAGCTTCAGCAACGCAGCGCGGGTTGCGTCCAGCTGCGTCTGGCGGTCACCGCCGCGAGCGGCGATCACCGGCTCCAACGCCTTCAGCGTGGCCTCGTCGCCAGCCGCCAGTGCATCGAGCTGCGCACGGAAACTTGCCTGCCCGTTGGCGATCTGCGACTTGCTCTCGTTGCCGGTGGCCGGGTCGAAGCGCGCTTCGAACAGTTCCACCAGCAAGCGCGCCAGCAGCGGGTAATGCGCGAACGTGGCCTCGACGTAGCTCTGCGAGAACGGCACGCCGGTCTGCAGCAGGTACTTGCAGTAGCCGCGCAGCAGCGCGACCTGGCGCCAGTGCAGACCGGCAGCGAGGATCAGGCGATTGAACGCGTCGTTCTCGGCATCGCCGTGCCAGATCCGCGAGAACGCCTCGCCGAAGGCGGCATCGACACCGGAAGCCTCGATCGCACCGCCGGCGGATTCGACTTCGAAATCCTGGATGTAGACCGGCGCGTCGTCGACCACCAAGCGGTACGGCCGCTCGGAAATCACCCTCAGGCCGAGGTTCTCCATCACCGGCAATGCATCGGACAGCGGAATGTCGTCGAGCTGGCGATACAGCTTCAGGCGCAGCCCTGACATGTTCCGGCGCTGCACCGCCTGCAGGCTCAGGTGCAGGTCGTCGGGACCGGACAGCGAAGCCAGGTGCTCGACGTCGGTGGCCGCGGCCTCGGCCGAGGAATCCTCGATGTAGCCGGCCGGCAGCGCGCGACCGTAACGGGTCGCCAGGCGCAGGCCCTCGCCCTCGCCGTGGCGCGCGACCAGCGCCTCGCGCAGGTCGTCCTGCCAGTTGCGCAGCAGGTGCGCCAATCGACGCTCCAGGTCGCTGGTATCGAACTCCAGCGCCTCGCCACTCTTCGGGCGCACGATCAGGTGCAACTGCGCCAGCGGCGACTCGCCCAGCACCACGCTGGAATCGACGTGCTCGCCGTGCAGCGCATCCTTCAGCAGCGCCTCGATGCGCAGCCGCACATCGGTGTTGAAACGATCACGCGGGATGTAGACCAGCGTCGAGATGAAACGTCCGTACTTGTCGCGACGCACGAACAGGCGGCTGCGCACCCGCTCCTGCAGGCCGAGGATGCCCATCGCGGTGGCGAACAGTTCCTCCTCGTTGGACTGGAACAGTTCCTCGCGCGGCAGCGTTTCCAGGATGTGGCGCAGCGCCTTGCCGCTGTGGCTGGTCGGCGACAGGCCGGACTTGGCCATCACGTACTCGTAGCGCTGACGCACCAGCGGGATCTCCCACGGGCGACGGCTGTACGCGCCGGAGGTGAACATGCCCAGGAAGCGCTGTTCGGCGACGATGCGGCCCTTGGCGTCGAATTCCAGCACGCCGATGTAGTCCATGTAGCCGTTGCGATGGATCCGCGAACGAGCATTGGTCTTGGTCAGGATCACGCCGTCGCGGAAGCCGGTGCTGGCATTGATGCCATGCGCGGCGAGCGAGGCGACCGGCCGCACCGGCGACTTGTCACGGCCGCGCAACAGACCCAGGCCGGTCTTGTCGTCGGGCACCAGCAGCTCGCTGCCGGCCTGCTTCTCGACCCGGTACTCGCGGTAGCCGAAGAAGGTGAAATGGTCCGAGGCGGCCCAGCGCAGGAACTCCTGCGCCTCGCGGCGGGTGCCATCGTCGACCGGCAGGCGGCGCGTGCTCAGGTCGTCGGCCAGCGCGACCATCTTCTCGCGCATCGCGCTCCAGTCCTTGACCACCTGGCGCACCTCGGCCAGCGCGACGCGGATGGCGTCCTTGATGCGCTCCATCTCCTCGGCCGGCTGGCGGTCGATCTCCAGCACCATCAACGACTCGGACTTGCCCTCGCCGATCGCGGTGAGCTTGCCGGCGCGGTCGCGGCTGAAACGCAGCACCGGGTGACCCAGCACGTGCACGCCGATGCCCAGTTCGGCCAGGGTCATGCTGATCGAGTCGACCAGGAATGGCATGTCGTCGTTGACGATCTGCAGCACCGTGTGCGGCGATTCCCAGCCGTTGGCCTTCTGGGTCGGGTTGAAGACACGGATGTTGGCGGTGTCGGCCTTGCGCGAACGCGCGAACTCCAGCGTGTCCGCGGCCAGCGCGGCCCATTCCTCTGCCGTGTGGTGCGGATACTCGTCCTCCTGCATGCGCCGATAGAAATCGGCGGCAAACACCTGCGCCTCGGATTGACGGGCGGCGGGATAACGCTTGCGCAGTGCGGCGAAGACGGGTTCGAGGCCGAAGGCCTGTGCCCCGGAGCCGGAAGGCGACTGGGCTTTCTTGCGGGTCGTCCTTGAGGAAGAAGAAGCTTGGGTCGATTTCGAAGCGGCTTTCTTGGGTTTCATGGCGAAGCTGGCAGTGCCCGGGGGTGTAAAGCGGAGAATTGTAGCGAGGCACCATCTTGGTGCCTTGCTGCACAGCGCAAACCGCGACGCACGGTTGGGACGGCATTCAATCAAGCCGGGCCGGGCTCACGCCACTTTCGCCAACCGCACGCGACAATCGAGCAGCCGTACTCCCGCCATGATCCGCAAAGTCCCCCGACTCCCTGCCGGGAGCCAAGCGGTGCATGGGTACCCGCCAGCGTCAAGGGCTTCTGAAAAACTAAACTGGACGGTATAGTCCACGAGATGAGCGCCCCCGCAGCCCGCCTTCAGCCCCAAGACGAGCGCGACCGCCGGGTCCACGAAGCCGTCCATACCCTGCTCGCCGAGCAGGGCATGCGGCTGAGCATGGACGCGGTGGCGGCCCGCGCCGGCTGTGCCAAGCAGACGCTGTACACGCGCTATGGCAGCAAGCAGAACCTGTTGCAGCAGGTCCTGCAGGCGCACACCGACCTGATCACCGAGCACCTCACCGCGGACCCGGGCAACGTGCGCGAAGGCTTGCTGGCCTTCGCCTGCGAACACCTGGAGCAGCTTGACCGTCCCGAGGTGATCCGCACCTGCCGGCTGATCGCCGCCGAATCGCAGCACTTCCCGGAACAGGCCCGCCAGATCTACCGGGACAGTGCCGCCGGCCTGCAGCATCGGCTGGCCCGGTGGCTGCAGGGCGCGATCGAGCGCGGCCAGCTCAGGCGTGACGATCCGCACTTCATGGCCGAACTGCTGCTCGGCATGATCATCGGCCTGGACTTCGAACGCATGCGGTTCCACATGCCCCACCGCGCCATTGCCAGAGAGCGGCAGCGCTGGGCCGAGTTCGCGGTAGACAGTTTCCTGCGTGCCTTTTCCGCCAGCGATTTTTCCCATTCAAACCCGTAAACGGAGTTTCTCCCGATGATTGCCCCGCTCCGCACCCTAGCCCTGGCCTGCGCCATCACGGCGGCCGTCGCTGCCTGCAGCAAGCCACAACAGCAGACGCCGCCGACGCCGGAAGTGAGCGTGATCGCGGCCCAGCCGCAGACCCTGCCGCTGCAGCGCGAGCTGGTCGGACGCCTGTCGGCGTACCGCTCGGCCGATGTGCGTGCACGCGTGGCCGGCGTCCTGCAGAAGCGTCTTTACACCGAAGGCACCGACGTCAAGGAAGGCCAGGCGCTGTTCCAGATCGACCCGGCACCGCTGCAGGCCTTGCTGTCGCAGGCCCAGGCGCAACTGGCCTCGGCCCAGGCCACCTATGCCAACGCCAAGGTTGCCGCTGACCGTGCGCGCAGCCTGATCTCGCAGAAGTACGTCTCGCAGTCCGACCTGGACACCGCAGAAGCCACCGAGCGCACCTCGGCCGCCTCGGTGCAGCAGGCCAAGGCCTCGGTCGACACCGCCCGCATCAACCTCGGCTACGCCTCGGTCACCGCGCCGATCAGCGGCCGTGCCGGCAAGCAGCAGGTCACCGAAGGCGCGCTGGTGGGTTCTTCCGACGTCACCCTGCTGACCACGATCGACCAGATCGACCCGCTGTACGTCAATTTCTCGATGAACAACGACGAGCTGGCCAAGCTGCGCGCCGCGCAGAGCCAGGGCAGCCTGCAGCTGAGCAGCGACGGCAAGTCCACCATCGATGTCCTGCTGGGCGACGGCAGCACCTATTCGCACAGCGGCACGCTGGACTTCTCCTCGGTCACGGTCGATCCGAGCACCGGCTCGGTATCGCTGCGCGCGATCCTGCCCAACCCCGAGCACGCGTTGCTGCCGGGTGCGTTCGTCAGCTTCCAGGCCAACCTGGGCGCACGCAACAACGCCTATCTGATCCCGCAGGCGGCCGTGCAGCGTGACGCCACCGGCGCCTATGTGCTGGTGGTCGGCCAGGACGGCAAGGTCGCACGCAAGAGCGTGACCACCGATACCCAGCAGCAGGGCCAGTGGGTGGTGACAAGCGGCCTGGCCGCCGGCGATCAGGTCATCGTCGATGGCCTGCAGAAGGCCCAGCCAGGACAGCCCGCCAAGGCCGTGCCGTATGCCCCGAAAGCCGAGGGCGCGCCAAACGGCCAGGCTCCGGCCGCCGCTCCGTCCGAGAAGAAGTAACAGGACTCCGCCATGCCAAAATTCTTTATTGACCATCCGGTCTTCGCCTGGGTGGTGGCGATCCTGATCTCGCTCAGCGGCGTGATCGCGATCCTCAACCTGGGCGTCGAGTCCTATCCCTCGATCGCGCCGCCGCAGGTCACCGTCACCGCGTCCTATCCGGGTGCCAGTGCCGACACCACCGAAAAGTCGGTCACCCAGGTGATCGAGCAGCAGCTGACCGGTATCGATCACCTGCTGTACTTCAACTCGTCCTCGTCCTCCAACGGCCAGGCCTCGATCACCCTGACCTTCGAGACCGGCACCAATCCGGACATCGCCCAGGTGCAGGTGCAGAACAAGGTCTCGCTGGCCACGCCGCGCCTGCCCTCGGAAGTCACCCAGCAGGGTGTGGTGGTGGCCAAGGCCAACGCCGGCTTCCTGATGGTGGTCGGTCTGCGTTCGAGCAATCCTTCGATCGCCCGTGACGACCTGAACGACATCGTCGGCTCGCGCGTGCTCGACCAGATCTCGCGCGTTCCCGGCGTGGGCAGCACCCAGCAGTTCGGTGCCGAGTACGCCATGAACATCTGGCTCAACCCGGAGAAGCTGCAGGGCTATCACCTGTCGGCCAGCGACGTCTACAACGCGATCGGGGCGCAGAACGTGCAGTTCGCCGCCGGCTCGCTCGGCGCCGATCCGGCACCGGCCGGCCAGGGCTTCACTGCGACGGTGTCGGCCGAAGGCCGGTTCTCCTCGCCCGAGGAGTTCGAGAACATCATCCTGCGCAGCGACGCCAACGGCGCCACCGTGCGCCTGAAGGACGTCGCCCGCATCGCACTCGGCGCCACCAGCTACGGCGTGGACACGCAGTACAACGGCCAGCCGATGGGCGCGTTCGCGATCCAGTTGCTGCCCGGTGCCAACGCGCTGAACGTGGCCTCGGCGGTCGAAGCCAAAATGAACGAGTTGCAGCCCAGCTTCCCGCAGGGCGTGACCTGGTTCGTGCCTTACGACAGCACCTCGTTCGTGAAGATCTCGATCGAGGAAGTGGTCAAGACCCTGGTCGAGGCCATCGTGCTGGTGTTCCTGGTGATGCTGGTGTTCCTGCAGAACTTCCGCGCCACCATCATCCCCACCCTGGTGATCCCGGTGGCCCTGCTCGGCACCTTCCTGGGCATGTGGGTGATCGGCTTCACCATCAACCAGCTGACCCTGTTCGCGATGGTGCTGGCGATCGGCATCGTGGTCGACGATGCGATCGTGGTGATCGAGAACGTCGAACGCATCATGAGCGAGGAGCATCTCTCGCCCCGGGCCGCCACGGTCAAGGCGATGACCCAGATCACCGGCGCGGTGGTGGCGATCACCGTGGTGCTGGCGGCGGTGTTCATCCCCTCGGCGATGCAGCCGGGTGCGGCCGGTGCGATCTACAAGCAGTTCGCGCTGACGATCGCGATGGCGATGGCGTTCTCGGCGTTCCTGGCGCTGAGCTTCACCCCGGCGCTGTGCGCGGCGTTCCTGAAGTCCACCCACGCCTCCGACAAGAAGAACTGGGTGTTCCGCACCTTCGACAAGTACTACGACAAACTGGCCCATCGCTACGTGCGCGTGGTCGGCAACACCCTCAACCGCTCACCGCGCTGGCTGGTGCTGTTCGTGGTGCTGGTGGCGCTGTGCGGCTTCCTGTTCACGCGCATGCCCGGCAGCTTCCTGCCTGAAGAAGACCAGGGCTTCGCGCTGGCGATCGTGCAGTTGCCGCCGGGTGCGACCAAGACCCGTACCAACGAGGTGTTCGAGCAGATGCGTGGCGTACTGCAGAAGCAGGACGCGGTCGAGGGCATGCTGCAGGTGGCCGGCTTCAGCTTCCTGGGCTCCGGCGAGAACGTCGGCATGGCCTTCATCCGGCTCAAGCCCTGGAGCGAGCGCAGCATCACCGCCGAGCAGTTGATCCAGCAGCTCAACGGCATGTTCTACGGGATCAAGGGCGCGCAGATCTTCGCGGTGAACCTGCCGACGGTGCAGGGTCTGGGCCAGTTCGGCGGCTTCGACATGTGGCTGCAGGACCGTTCCGGCGCGGGCCATGACGCACTCACCCAGGCGCGCAACATCCTGTTGGGCAAGGCCTCGCAGGACAAGAGCCTGATGGCGGTACGCCCGAACGGCCTGGAGAACTCGCCGCAGCTGCAACTGCATGTCGACCGTGTCGCCGCGCAGACAATGGGGCTGTCGGTCAGCGACGTGTACAGCGCGATCCAGCTGATGCTGGCGCCGACCTACGTCAACGACTTCTTCTACGAAGGCCGCATCAAGCGCGTGAACGTACGTGCCGACAACGCCTATCGCACCGGTCCGGAATCGCTGCGCAGCTTCTATGTGCCCAGCAGCAGCGCCACCGATGCCGATGGCCAGGCCTCGATGATCCCGTTGAGCAACGTGGTCAAGGCGGAGTGGATTTACGCCGCGCCCTCGCTCACCCGCTACAACGGCTATTCGGCGGTCAACATCGTCGGCAGCCCGGCCCCGGGCGGCAGCTCCGGTCAGGCGATGACGACCATGGAAGGCTTCGTCAACAACGACCTGCCACCGGGCTTCGGCTTCGACTGGAGCGGCATGTCGTATCAGGAAATCATCGCCGGCAACACGGCCACCCTGCTGATGGTGTTGTCGGTGGTCGTGGTGTTCCTGTGCCTGGCCGCGCTGTACGAGAGCTGGTCGATCCCGGTCTCGGTGCTGCTGGTGGTGCCGATCGGCGTGCTCGGTGCGGTGGCGTTCTCGCTGGCGCGTGGCCTGCCCAACGACCTGTACTTCAAGATCGGCATGATCACGGTCATTGGTCTGGCGGCCAAGAACGCTATCCTGATCGTGGAGTTCGCGGTCGAGCAGCGCGCGGCGGGCAAGACGCTGCGCGAGGCGGCGATCGAGGCGGCGCACCTGCGCTTCCGGCCGATCCTGATGACCTCGTTCGCGTTCATCCTGGGCGTGTTGCCGCTGGCGATTTCGACCGGTGCAGGCGCCAACTCGCGTCACTCGATCGGTACCGGCGTGATCGGCGGCATGCTCTTCGCCACCGTGCTCGGCGTGATCTTCATCCCACTGTTCTTCGTGACGGTGCGGCGCATGTTGGGCGACAAGCTGGATGAGCAGTCGCCGGAGTTCATTGAGTCTCGCAAGGAAGCTAGTGGGGCGCGGCCGGATCGTTGATCCGCTTGCCGCATGCATGAAAAAAGAAGCCCCGGTTTTGCCGGGGCTTTTTTTTCATGGAACTCCCAATTCGTCATTCCCGCGAAAGCGGGAATCCAAGGACGTTGCCTTTTCAGAAGGCCCGCAGTGATCTGAACGAAAGTCCTTGGATTCCCGCTTTCGCGGGAATGACGGTTCCGCGAGTTGACATCTACTTCCCTCCCGTCGAATCACGCACCACACGGCGGCCGGTCATCACCAGCCGGCGTACCGGCAGCTGCGGCGAGCGCATGCGTTCGAGCAGCAGCGACATCGCAGCTCGGCCCATCTCTTCGACCGGCTGTTCGATCACGGTGATGCCCGGTTCGACCAGGTCGGTCCAGCGTTCGTTGTCGAATCCCGCCAGCGCCAGTTGCCTGGGCATCACCAGACCTGCGCCGCGTGCGGCCTTCAATGCGCCCATCAGCAGCAGGCTGTTGCTGGCGACCAGAGCCTCGGGGGGTGTCGGATTGACCAGCCATTGACCGACCGTGGCGATGGCCGCTTCCGCGGTCGGTTCGACTTCGCGGTAATCCGGTTCCAGGCCGTGCGCGCGCATCGCGGCGAGATAACCATCGCGGCGTTCGGCGGCGGTGGTGCTGGTGCTGCCGAACAGGCCGCCGATGCGGCGGTAGCCGCGTTCGACCAGATGCTCGACCAGTCCGGCCATCGCCGCCGGGTTGTCGAGCACCACGCTGTCGTGCGGGCCGCCGGGGGCGGCGCGGTCGACCAGTACGGTCGGGTAGTCCAGTGGCAGCCGGTCCAGACGCCCGACCGTGGTCCGGGTCGGCGCGAAGATCAGCCCGCTGATCCGCTCCTCCTGCATCAGTTGCAGGTACAGCGCCTCGCGCTCGGGATCCTCGTCGGTATTGCAGAGGGTGACGCGCATGCCTTCGCGATAGGCGACCTCCTCCACCGCACGGATCAGCGCGGTGAAGAACGGGTTGCGGATGTCGGCCACGATCACCCCGATGATGCCGGTGTGGCGCGAGCGCAGGCGCCGCGCCTGCAGGTTCGGGCGATAGCCGGTCTGGCGGATCGCCGCCTCGACCCGCGCACGGACCTCCTCGCTGACCGAGCCGCCGCCGATCACCCGCGAGACCGTGGATTTGGACACGCCGGCCACACGCGCGACGTCGTTGATGCTGATGCTCACTGGAAACGTTCCCGCCAAATGACCCAAATTCTGGCCGGGTGGCCAGCTAACTGAATGCTAACCCCAAATGACTAGCCGCATTTTGTGCGGTGCACATTGAAATTCGATTTGGGAACGTTCCCAATACACCCCCAGAAACATCCTCCCTGGAGTCCGCCTTGTCGTCCCTGCCCCTCTCCGAACCCGTCAGCCGGGAGCTGATCCGCCTCGATGCGCGGGCGCGCGACAAGGCCGACGCCATCGCCCAGGTCGCGCAGATGCTGGTCGCCGCCGGCTGCGTCGCGCCCGGCTACGAGGCCAGCATGGGCCGCCGCGAGCAGTTGGCGAACACCTTTCTCGGCCATGGCGTGGCGATCCCGCATGGTCTGGGTGAGGACCGCCATCTGGTACGTCGCGACGGCATCGCGGTGCTGCAGCTGCCGGAGGGCGTGGAGTGGAATCCGGGCCAGACCACCCGCCTGGTGATCGGCATCGCCGCGCAGTCCGACACCCACATCACCCTGCTGCGCCGGCTGACCCGCCTGATCCAGGATGACGCGACCCTGCAACGCCTGTTCACCACCGCCGACGCGGCCGAGATCGTGGCTGCGCTGACCGGCGATACCGCACCTGCAGTGGCCGCAGCACCCGCCACCGATCTGACCGAACGCTTCGAGTGGAGCATCGCCTACCCCAACGGCCTGCACGCCCGTCCGGCCACACGCTGGGCCGAGACCGCGCGCGGCTTCTCTGCTCGCGTCCAGGTGCGCGCCGACGCGCAGGCCGCCGATGCCAAGAGTCTGGTCGCGCTGCTGCAGCTTGGATTGCGCCACGGCGACGCGATCGTCGTCTCCGCCGAGGGCGCGGACGCGCCGGCGGCCTTGATCGCGCTGCGCAAGGCGATGGACGCATTGATCGCACAGGAAAAGGCTGACGCCGAGCGCGCGGCACAACGCAAGGCCGCTCCGGTCGCCGGCTGGAACCCGCCCGAGGCGCAGCCGACCGTCGTCGGCATCGGCGCCAGTCCGGGCCTGGCGATCGGCCCGGTACACGTGCTCGCCAGCACCCATGCCGAGGTCACCGACCGCCCCACTCCGCTTGGCGAGGGCGGCGCGCGCCTGCAGGACGCGCTTGGTCGCACCCGCCAGCAATTGCTCGCGCTGCAGGACGACACCCAACGCCGGCTCGGTGCTTCCGACGCGGCGATCTTCAAGGCACAGGCCGAGCTGCTCAACGATACCGATCTGATCACCCGCACCTGCCAGTTGATGGTCGAAGGCCACGGCGTGGCGTGGTCATGGCATCAGGCGGTCGAACAGACCGCCTCGGGCCTGGCCGCACTCGGCAACCCGGTGCTGGCCGGGCGCGCGGCCGATCTGCGCGACGTCGGTCGTCGCGTGCTGGCGCAACTGGACCCGGCCGCGGCCGGCGGTGGGCTCGCCGATCTGCCGTCGCAGCCGTGCATCCTGCTGGCCGCCGACCTGTCGCCGTCGGACACCGCCAACCTCGACACCACGCGCGTGCTCGGTCTCGCCACGGCACAAGGCGGCCCCACCTCGCATACCGCAATTCTCTCGCGCACGCTCGGCTTGCCCGCACTGGTCGCCGGCGGCGGCGAACTGCTCACGATCGCCACCGGCACACCGGCCATCATCGATGGCAGCAGTGGCCGTCTGTATCTGTCGCCGTCCGAGGCCGATCTGGCCTCCGCACGTGCCTGGATCGCCGAGCAGCAGCAGATCCGCGAGCGCGAGGCGGCGCAGCGCGCACAACCGGCGCAGACCACCGACGGCCATCACATCGATATCGGCGCCAACGTCAACCTGCCCGAGCAGGTGCCGCTGGCGCTGGAACAAGGCGCCGAAGGCGTCGGCCTGATGCGTACCGAGTTCCTGTTCCTCGAACGCGGCAGCACCCCGAGCGAGGACGAGCAGTACGCCACTTACCTGGCGATGGCGCAGGCGCTGGACGGCCGTCCGCTGATCGTGCGCGCGCTCGACATCGGCGGCGACAAGCAGGTCGCGCATCTTGAGCTGCCGCGCGAGGAGAACCCGTTCCTCGGCGTGCGTGGCGCGCGTCTGCTGCTGCGTCGCCCCGACCTGCTGGAACCGCAGCTGCGCGCGCTGTATCGCGCAGCCAAGGACGGTGCACGGCTGTCGATCATGTTCCCGATGATCACCTCGGTGCCGGAGCTGACTGCATTGCGCGCGATCTGCGAGCGCATCCGCGTCGAACTCGACGCGCCGCAGCTACCGGTTGGAATCATGATCGAAGTCCCGGCCGCCGCCGCGCAGGCCGACGTGCTGGCACGCCATGCCGATTTCTTCTCGATCGGCACCAACGACCTGACCCAGTACGTGCTGGCCATCGACCGGCAGAACCCGGAACTGGCCGCTGAAGCCGACAGCCTGCACCCGGCGGTGCTGCGCGCGATCCGCGCCACTGTCGAGGGTGCGCGCACGCAAGGGCGTTGGGTCGGCGTCTGCGGCGGTCTTGCCGGCGATCCGTTCGGCGCCGCGCTGCTGGCCGGGCTCGGCGTGGACGAATTGTCGATGACGCCGAACGACATCCCCACGGTGAAGGCACGCCTGCGCAGCGTCGCCCTGACCGACCTGCAGGCGCTGGCCGAAAAGGCGCTGGACTGTGAAACCGCCGAACAGGTGCGCGCACTCGATCGGAGCGCGGCATGAGCGCACGTGCCGTCACCATCACCCTGAACCCTGCGATCGATCAGACCATCCGACTGGCGCAGTTGCAGCCGGGCCACGTGCACCGTGCCCGCAGCGCGCGCGACGATGCCGGCGGCAAGGGCATCAACGTCGCCGCCTGCCTGGCCGACTGGGGCGTGCCGACCACCGCGCTGGGCGTGCTCGGCACCGGCAACGATGCTGCGTTCCGCACGTTGTTCGAACAGCGCGGCATCACCGACGCCTGCTTGCGCGTGCCCGGCCAGACCCGCACCAACATCAAGCTGGTCGAGGACGAACGTGGCGAGACCACCGACATCAACCTGCCCGGCCTGACCCTGGGTGCGGCCGAACTGGACGTCGTGGCCGAGCGACTGACCACACTGCTCACCCCCGGCCTGCCGGTAGTGCTGTCCGGCAGTTTGCCGACGGGCTTGTCCACGGATGCGTGGGCGCGGTTGCAGGCACAAGCCAGCGCCGCCGGCGCTCGTGTGCTGCTGGATACCAGCGGTGAAGCGCTTGTCACCGCGCTGGGCGCCGCCAATGGCGCGCTGCCGTATGCGATCAAGCCGAACCGGCACGAACTGGAAGCCTGGACCGGCACGCCGCTGCCGGATCGCGCCGCACTGCTGGCCGCAGGACGCGCATTAATCGAACGCGGGATCGCGCTGGTCGCCATCTCGATGGGCGCCGACGGCGCGCTGTTCGTCGATCGCAACGGTGCGCTGATCGCGCGGCCGGCGCGATTGGCGCAGGGCAGCACGGTCGGTGCGGGCGATGCGATGGTCGCCGGCATCGCCGCCGCACTGCTGGAGCCATCGTTCGATCTGGCCGCCTGCGCACGACGGGCGACCGCGTTCTCGATGAGTCGATTGGAAAGCGGCGACGCGCGCAAGCTCGACCCGGCGCAGGTACGCGCGTGGGCCGAAGAAGTGCTGATCGAAACCCTGCCGTTGTAGGAGCGGCTTCAGCCGCGACGGGCTTTACCGGTAATGCCCATCGCGGCTGAAGCCGCTCCTACGAACAGCAAAAAACCGGATTCCAGGAGTTCCCATGCAAGCTTCCATCGTGGTCATCGCCGCAGGCGAACGCAGCATCGAAGCGGTTCTCGCCGCCGAGGCACTGCGTCGCGCTGCCCGCCAGCGCGGCCTCGAACTGGCGATCGAGATCCGCAGCGACCAGGGCGTGACCGGCGCACTATCGATCGATCAAGCAAGCACCGCCACACAGGTGCTGGTGATCGGCGATGGCGAGGCCGATACCGCGCGCTTCGGCAACGCCGGGATCGCGCACGCCAGCCTCGGCGCGGTGCTCGACAACCCAACGAGTGCGCTTGCGCAGTTTGTCGTTCCCGGCGCAGCAACGTCTGCCGCCACCAACACCACCAGGCACATTGTCGCGGTCACTTCCTGCCCGACCGGTATCGCTCACACCTTCATGGCCGCCGAGGGCCTGCAACAGGCCGCCAAGGCATTGGGCCACCCGATCCGGGTCGAGACCCAAGGCTCGGTCGGCGCGCAGGACGCGCTGAGCACGGAAGAAATCGCCGCTGCCGATCTGGTGCTGATCGCCGCCGATCGCGAGGTCGATCTGTCGCGCTTCGCCGGCAAGCGTCTGTACAAGAGCGGCACCAAGCCGGCGATCAACGATGGTCAGAATCTGATCCGCAAGGCCTTTGCCGAAGCACGTACTCACGGCGTCGCCAGCGAGTCCAGCGCCGCGCCGGAGAAGACCAAGGTCGCTGGTCCGTACAAGCACCTGATGACCGGCGTGTCGTTCATGCTGCCATTCGTCACCGCCGGCGGCCTGCTGATCGCGCTGGCGTTCGCGATCGGTGGCATCTACGCCTTCGACGACGCACACAAGGGCACGCTGGCCTGGTCGCTGTTCCAGATCGGCGCCAAGGCCGGCTTCACCTTGATGGTGCCGGCGCTGGCCGGCTACATCGCCTACTCCATCGCCGATCGCCCCGGCATCGCGCCGGGCATGATCGGCGGACTGGTCGCAGCCAACATGGGTGCCGGTTTCATCGGCGGCATCCTGGCCGGTTTCATCGCCGGCTACGGCGTGTACTGGCTCAATCGCGGACTGCGCCTGCCGCGCAGCCTGGAAGGGCTCAAGCCGGTGCTGATCCTGCCGGTACTCGGCACGCTGCTGGTCGGCCTGCTGATGATGTACGTGATCGGCAGCCCCGTGGCCGAATTGCTGGCCTGGTTGACCGACTGGCTGCGCGGCATGCAGGGCAGCAGCGCGATCCTGCTCGGCCTGTTGCTGGGCGGCATGATGGCGGTGGACATGGGCGGGCCGGTCAACAAGGCCTCCTATGCGTTCTCCACCGCGCTGATCTCCAGCCAGGTCTACACGCCGATGGCCGCGACCATGATCGGCGGCATGACCCCGCCGCTCGGCATCGCGCTGGCGACCTGGCTGTTCCGCAATCGCTTCACCAGCGAAGAACGCGGCACCGCCGGTGCTGCCGGCGTGCTCGGCTTGGCCTTCGTCACCGAGGGCGCGATTCCCTACGCCGCACGCGACCCGCTGCGCACGATCCCCGCACTGGTACTCGGCTCGGCGGTGGCCGGCGCGATTTCGATGGCCGCCGGTGTCGAACTGAAAGTCCCGCACGGCGGCGTGTTCGTACTGCCGATTCCGAATGCGGTCAGCCATCTCGGCATCTACCTGCTGGCGCTGCTGGTCGGCGTTGCCGTCACCGCCATCGCCCTGCGTGTCCTCAAGAAGCCGGTCACCGCACCGGCCTGATATCCCGCCACCGCCGTACATCCTGACCGGCATCGTTGCCGCCGGCTTGGGCTGCTGCGTCCGCAACGATCTGCCCCGGAGCCCCCTGCCATGTCCGCCCATTCCCTCCCGCGCCTGCTGACCGCCGCGATCGCGCTGGCCCTCGCCCCCCTGGCGCATGCCGCCGATACCAGCGACATCTTCACCCCCAAGCTCGCCTACACCGGCGAAGCCGCCGCCACGCTCGATGGCGGCAAGAAGAGCGGCACTGCCTATGCCGGCCAGCTGATGTTCGGCGCCGACATCAATCTCGATGCCGCCTTCGGCTGGCGCGGTGCCACGCTCAAGGCCTACGGCATCAATCGCCATGGCACCAATCTCGCCAACAGCAGCACCGGCAACAGCACTTCCGTGCAGGAAATCTACGGCGGCCAGGGCACCCGTCTGGCCAATCTGACCATTGAACAGAAGCTGCTCGATGACCGCCTGGTACTGGAAGCCGGCCGCAGCGTCGCCAACATCCATTTCCTCGGCTCGGAGCTGTGCCAGTACTTCCAGGGCAACTCGGCCTGCGGCAACCCGACCTACGTGTTCCGCACCAGCAATTTCACCTGGTGGCCGGTATCGAGCTGGATGGCCGATGCCACCGCCTGGGTGACACCCAACGTCTACCTGCACCTCGGCGCCTACCAGGTCGATCCGAGCCAGGCCGAGGACGGCCAGCATGGTCTGAAGTGGAGCACCAACCAGGCCACCGGCTGGATCATGCCGTACGCGATCGGCTGGCAAAGCTCGCCCTCCGCGCGCCTGAAAGCCAAGTACGAAATCGGAGGCTGGCAGGACAACTCGACCTACAACGATCCGCTGCGCGATGCCTACGGCACTCCCGCACTGCTCAGCGGCCTGGATTACGCGACCCGCCATGGCCGCTCCGGCGCGTTCGCACGTGTCGAACAACAAGTCACCAGTGATGGCAACGGACGTGGCCTGACCGTGTTCGGCGCCGTGCTCAAGGGCACCTCGGGCCAGCTGATCGAGGATTACTTCCTGCAGGCCGGGCTGGTGCAGAAAGGCACCTTCGCCAGCCGTCCGCAGGACAACATCGCCTTCGTGGTGACCCAGCAGAAGTACAGCGACATCGCGCTGGAGAACCTGCGCCTGGCGCGCGCCGCCGCAGGCGGCACCGGCACCCCGCATGACAGCCAGGTGATGATGGAACTGAGCTACGGCATCCAGATCACGCCGAAGCTGCGGATCGCCCCGAACCTGCACTACATCGTCCATCCGGACCAGTTCGACGAGCCGGCGCGTCTGCATGACCTGCCGAATGCATTGATCGCCGGCATGCGGATCGACTGGAGCTTGTAACGCTCGCGGTTGTTCTACGCTGGCGCCATTCAACAGCTCAGAGATCGTCATTCCCGCGAAAGCGGGAATCCATGGACGTAGCCCGGCGGTGGATGCAACGACATGCGCCGCGTGCCCGAAACGGCATTTTGGAGCAACCATTGCCTCATCTGCCCGAAAGTCCATGGATTCCCGCTTTCGCGGGAATGACGATCTGGAAAAAAATCACACAGATCTTCGCGGCGACAAAGAGCCTTGTCGCACCAACATGTCGCCACCTTGCCGGCACACGCCAAAATCCAACACATGCTTGGCCAGCGGACAGCTAGCTGAACCCGGATGACCCACCGGATCGCAGCATGCATCGCTCTATACAACCCGCGTGCCAGGATGGCTCTCCACCCGCGTAGGAGATCTCCGATGAAGCTGCGTACTGTATTGCTCGCCATCGCAGCGGCGCTGGCACTCAGCGCCTGCTTGCCACCGTTCCACCACCATGACGGCCCCGGCCGTGATCGCGGTGGCGATCGTGGCGGCGATCGTGGTGATCGAGGTGGTGGTGGTGGCGAACCCAACTGATCCAGAGTCACCGCTCTCGACAAACAACAAAAAAGCCGCGCCTTTCGAGGTGCGGCTTTTTTGTTGGCAATGACCGGCGCAGACGCCGGCGACACTCAGGGACGGCGCGCGAGCGCCTCCACGTCCTTGGCCTTCGGCAGCAGATCCTGCTTGCTGACCGCGAACGGCCCGATGCTCAGCAACGGCACCGCGACGATGATCGAGGACACCACCACGATCACCGCGCCGACCATGTGGGTCTCGGCCAAGCCTTCCATCGACGAGCCGCCGTACATGTACAGCGCCAGTGCCGACAGGAAGAACATCACCGCCGTGATGATCGTGCGCGACAGGGTCTGGTTGATCGAACGGTTCAGCACTTCCAGCGAATCCACGCGCAGGCTGCGGAAGTTCTCACGGACGCGGTCGAACACCACGATGATGTCGTTGATCGCAAAGCCCATCACCGACAGCATGCCGGCCAGCACGGTCAGGTCGAACTCGCGACCGAGCAGCGACATGTAGGCAATGGTCAGGATCAGGTCGAAGAACGCGGTCAGGCTGGCCACCACCGCGAACTTCCACTCGAAGCGGAACGCGATGTAGATCAGGAAGCCCACCAGCATGAAGACCGTCGCGTAGACGCCGTTCTTCGCCAGGTCCTTGCCGACCTGCGGACCGACGAACTCGCCCGGCTGCACGGTGGCCGGGTTGTCGGCGGTGGACACGGCCTGACGTACCTGATCGGCAATCGAATGCGAGGCATCGTCGGCGTTGTTGTGCTCGCCGTGCGGCTGCAGACGCACCATCACGTCATTGCCACCGCCGACGCTCTGCGCCTGCGCGCCCTCGAAGCCGGCCGTGGCCAGCTTCTCGCGGATCGCATCGACGTCGACCGGCTTGTCGAAGTGGGTGTGGACCACGGTACCGCCGGTGAACTCCAGCGCGTAGTTGAAACCCCTCAGGCCGATGATCGCGATCGAGGCCACCAGCAGCACCAGCATCAGCGCCAGCACCGGGCGGCGGTGACGCATGAAGTCGATCTTGGTGTCGTTCGGGATGAGATGGAGCGGGAACAGTTTCATGATGTCTATCTCATTCCTTAGATGGCTACCGACTTCAGCTTCTTGCGACGGCTGTAGATCAGCGTCGCCAGCGCGCGCGACACGGTGATCGCGGTGAACATCGAGGCGAAGATGCCGATGATCATGGTCAGCGCGAAGCCCTTCAGCGGACCGGTACCGAACGCGTACAGCGCCACGCCGACGATCAAGCCGGTCAGGTTGGCGTCGAGGATGGTGCCGCCGGCCTTCTCGTAGCCGGCCACGATCGCCGACTTGGGCGGCATGCCGTGGCGCAGCTCCTCGCGGATTCGCTCGTTGATCAGCACGTTGGCGTCCACCGACAGGCCCACCGACAGCGCCAGACCGGCAAAACCGGGCAGCGTCATGGTCGCGCCGAACAGCGACATCACCGATACCACGATCAACAGGTTGAACAGCAGCGCCACCGAGGTGATCGCGCCGAACACGCGGTAGTAGACGGTGAAGAACGCCAGCGTGAACAGGAACGAGAACACCACCGCGTGGATACCGCGCTCGACGTTCTCCGCACCCAGGCTCGGGCCGATCACGTATTCCTCGACGAAATCCATCGGCGCGGCCAGCGAACCGGCGCGCAGCAGCTTGGCCAGGTTCTCGGCCTCGCTCTTCTCCAGACCGGTGGTCTGGAAGTTCTTGCCGAACACACCGGCGATACGGGTCGGCGCCAGCGCTTCTTCCTTGACGCGCACGCTGCGCACTTCCTTGCCGTCGACCATGCTCACGGTCGGGATGCGCTCGATGTAGACCACCGACATCAGCTTGCCGACGTTGGCGCTGGTGTAGTCCAGCATGCGCTGGCCGGCGAAGTTGTTGAGGGTCACGCTGACCGCCGGCAGACCGTTCTGGTCGGTGGCGACGCTGGCGCTGACCATCTGGTCGCCCGACACCAGCACGCGCTTGCTCAGCAGCACCGGCGCGCCGCTGTCGCGCAGGCGGTAGACCTTGGCTTCCGGCGGGATGTTGCCGGTGCGCACCGCGTCCTCGGCATTGCCCTCGATCACACCGCGGAATTCCAGCGTGGCGGTCGCGCCGATCAGGCGCTTGGCCTCGGCGGTGTCCTGCACGCCCGGCAGTTCGACCACGATGCGGTCTTCGCCCTGGCGCTGGATGATCGGCTCGGCCACGCCCAGTTCGTTGACGCGGTTGCGCAGCGTGGTCAGGTTCTGCTCGATCGCGCCGCTGGCGATCTGCTGCAGTTCGGCCTGCGGCACGGTCACCGCGATGGTGCTGCCGGAAGCCGAGTAATTCAGGCTCGGCTGGGCCTTGGCCAGCGCGATGCGGGCGGTGTCGGTATCGGCGCCCTCGCCCAACTGCACCTGGATGCTGTTGTCGGGACGGCGATCGACGCTGCGATAGACGATGCGGCCGTCACGCAGCGTGGTGCGGATGTCCTCGGCGAAACCATCCAGACGCTTGTCCAGCGCCGCCTTCTGGTCCACCTGCAAGCCGAAGTGCACGCCGCCGACCAGATCCAGACCCAGCACCATGGGCTTGCCGCCCAGCTTGGCCAGCCAGTTCGGCACGGTCGAGGCCAGGTTCAGCGCGATGGTGTAGTTCTCGCCTATCTGCTGACGCAGCACGTCGTTGGCGCGGGTCTGCGCTTCCAGCGACGGCAGGCGCACGATCAGGCTTTCGCCCTCCTTGGCCACCGACTTGGGCGTGATGCCCGCCGATGTCAGGTCGGCGCTCACGCGCTCGCGCAACGCATCGTCGATCTGCCCGCCACGGTTGGCGTTGATCTGTACGGACGGGTCCTTCTGGTACACGTTGGGCAACGCATACAGCGTGCTCAACACCAGCGCGACCAGGATCAGGAAATACTTCCAGCGGGGAAATTCGAGCATTGCGACGGTCCTGCGCGGCGCCGTCCCGGCGCCACGCCTAGCGTAGGTGAGGATCGATCAGTTGGCCGACTTCAGCGTGCCCTTGGGCAGCACGTGGCCGATCGCGCCCTTCTGCACGCGCACGCGCACGTTGTCGGACACTTCAACGGTGATGAAGTTGTCGCCGATGTCGGTGACCACGCCGGCCAGGCCGCCGTTGGTGATGACCTCGTCGCCCTTGCTCAGCTTGTCGAGCATGGACTTGTGTTCCTTCTGCCGCTTCATCTGCGGGCGGATCATCAGGAAGTACATCACCGCGATCAGGATGATCGGGAACAGCAGCGTGGTGAGCCCCATGCCGCCAGCCGGCTGGCCGCCACCGGCGGTCTGTGCCTGAGCGGCGGGAATCAGGAAATCGAGCAGGTTCATCAGGTTGCTTCCTATCGTTGGATGCCAGCCCGCCTGGAGGCGTGCCGGCCGTTGTGGTCGCCGCCGCAGCGGAGGTCAGCCATAAAGTATGCCATGGCTTATGCGAGCCCTCGCGGGAGCCCGCGCATCCATGTGCGGGGGATCAGCGTCGGGCCCCGGCAATCTTCCAGCCGCCGTCCCCGCGAAGGCGGGGGCGACGATCGGTTATTCCCCGACCAGCGGCGGCGGCACCGCCCCTCTGGCCGCATAGAAAGACCGCCGGAACCCGGTAAAGGTTCCCGAGGCGATCGCCGCGCGCATGTCGGCCATCAACTTCTGGTAGTACCAGAGGTTGTGCAGGGTGCCCAGCATCGGCGCCAGCATCTCGTTGCAGCGGTCCAGGTGGCGCAGGTAGCTGCGGGTGTAGCCGTTGCGGCAGGCGTAACAGCCGCAGCCGGGTTCGATCGGGTCCATATCGCGCTCGTACCTGGCGTTGCGGATGCGGACGGTGCCGAACGAGGTGAAATAGTGGCCGTTGCGGGCATTGCGGGTCGGCATCACGCAATCGAACATGTCCACGCCGCGCGCCACGCCTTCGACCAGATCCTCCGGGCGGCCCACGCC
Organism: Pseudomonas sp. GW821-FHT07E12; assembly: GCF_058986605.1. Lineage (NCBI taxonomy): Bacteria > Pseudomonadati > Pseudomonadota > Gammaproteobacteria > Pseudomonadales > Pseudomonadaceae > Pseudomonas > Pseudomonas sp. GW821-FHT07E12. Next base: position 191,115 of record NZ_JBYSVX010000005.1, read on the forward strand.
CATCAGGTAGCGTGGCCGGTCGCTCGGCAGGATCGGATGCAGGTGTTCGAGCATCGCGTTGCGCTCGTGCTCGGGCTCGCCCACCGCCAGCCCGCCGATCGCGTAGCCGTCGAAACCGATCGCCTGCAACCCCTCGGCCGAGCGGCTGCGCAGGTCGGTATGCACGCCGCCCTGGACAATGCCGAACAGCGCCGCGTCGTTACCAAGCCCATCGTGTGCCTGCCGCGAGCGCCCGGCCCAGCGCAGGCTCAGCTCCATCGAGCGGCGCGCGACGTCCTCGGTGGCCGGGTACGGCGTGCATTCGTCGAAGATCATCACGATGTCCGAATCCAGCACCTTCTGGATCCGCATGCTCTCCTCAGGCCCCAGGAACACCCGCGAGCCGTCGGTCGGCGCGGAGAACGTGACGCCTTCCTCGGTGATCTTGCGGCGATGCGCCAGCGAAAACACCTGGAAGCCGCCGGAATCGGTCAGGATCGGCCCGTCCCACTTGCAGAAGCCATGCAGGCCGCCGTGATCGCCGATCACATCCAGGCCCGGCCGCAGGTACAGGTGGAAGGTGTTGCCGAGGATGATTTCCGCGCCCAGCTCGCGCACCTGCTCGGGCAGCACGCCCTTGACCGAACCGTAGGTGCCCACCGGCATGAACGCCGGGGTCTGCACGGTGCCGCGCGGGAAGGTCAGCTGGCCGCGCCGGGCGTTGCCGTCGGTGGTATGGAGCTGGAACTGGAGTCGGGACATTGATTGGAGGCAGGGATTGGGGATTCGGGATTGGAGATTCGTAAACCGGGGTGACACGGGGGGACTGCTTCTACGAATCCCGAACCCCCAATCCCGAATCCCCGCCCCACAACAACATCGCATCGCCATAGCTGAAAAAGCGATAGCGCTGCTCGATCGCGTGACGATAGGCCTCGAAGATGCGCTCGCGGCCGGCGAAGGCGGAGACCATCATCAACAGCGTGCTTTCGGGCAGGTGGAAGTTGGTCACCATCGCATCGACGCTGTGGATGCGGTAGCCGGGAAGGATGAAGATCTGGGTTTCGCCCGCGAACGGCTGCAATTCGCCATCGCGCATCGCACTCTCGAGCGAGCGCACCACGGTCGTGCCGACCGCGATCACCCGGCCGCCGCGCGCGCGGGTGCGACGCACCTGCTCGACCAGTTCCGCGCCGACGTTGAGCCATTCGCGATGCATCACATGCTGCTCCAGCGCGTCCACCCGTACCGGCTGGAAGGTGCCGGCACCGACGTGCAGGGTGACGTGGCCGAACTCGACGCCGCGCTCGCGCAGGCGTGCCAGCAGCGGCTCGTCGAAGTGCAGGCCCGCGGTCGGCGCGGCCACCGCCCCCACTTCCTTGGCGAACACGGTCTGGTAACGCTCGCGATCATCCAGGCCCGGCTCGCGACGGATATACGGCGGCAACGGCAGGCGACCGGCATGCAGCAACCACTGCTCCAGCGGCTCGGACACCTCGAAGCGCAGCACATAGAACTCGCCATCGCGCCCCAGCACCTCGGCTTCGCCGCCGGCATCGAGCGCGATCCGGCCACCGGCCTTGGGCGATTTGCTGGCACCGATCTGCGCCCGCGCCTGCTGCCCGCCGAGCAGCCGCTCGATCAGGATCTCCACCCGCCCACCACTGGCCTTCTGTCCGAACAACCGCGCCGGGATCACCCGGGTGTCGTTGAAGACCAGCAGATCACCCGGCTGCAGCAGCTCCGGCAGGTCGCGGACCTGGCGATCCTGCATCGCGGCAGGCCCCGGCGGAACGATCAGCAACCGGCTGGCGGAACGCTCGGCGAGCGGAGCCTGGGCGATCAGTTCATCGGGCAGCTCGTAGCGGAAATCGGACTTCTTCAAGGCGGGATGGCGGGCGGATCGGGGGCGGGCATTGTAACGGGCAGGGATTCGGGAGTCGGGATTGGGGATTTGTAGCAGCGGCTTCAGCCGCGAAGGGGCTTTCCCGATAACGCCCTGTCGCGGCTGAAGCC
>NZ_JBYSVX010000006.1:0-169388 GCF_058986605.1 Pseudomonas sp. GW821-FHT07E12
CGGGCCATCAGTCCCGACGCTTTGCCGATAAAGCCCGTCGGGACTGATGGCCCGAGGCCACCCAGAGTCCCTCCCACAGCGCGCTCGTTTTCATCCATCTCCCACCGCCCGCTGCAACGACACGAGCCAGGAACTGCCATGCCGCCAGCCTCTTCCCGTCACGCCTCCTCTCCACCCGTTCGTTCGGGCGCGCTGCCTCTGCTTGCATTGGGCTGGATGGTCGGTCTGCTGATGCTGCTGGCCAGTCCGCACGCGCAGGCGGTGCCGTCGTTCGCGCGCCAGACCGGTTCGTCATGCGCGGACTGCCATGCCGCCAGCTACGGCCCGTCGCTGACCCCGTATGGCATGCGCTTCAAGCTCAACGGCTACACCGACAGCGACGGCAACGGCCTGAAGATTCCCGTCGCCGGTCAGGTCACCGGTGCGCGTTCGATCCCGGAGACTGGCAAGGCCACCACCCAGCTGACCGAAGCCGATCTGTATCTGGCCGGTCGCGTCTCCGACCACGTCGGCGGTTACATCAAGGTGGCCTCCAACAACACCGGCAACGATAAGTTCGACACGCGTCTTACCGAGATGGACCTGCGCTTCGTCACCGGCAAGTTCAAGATCGGCGGCAAGGATGCGATGGTCGGCGTCACCGTCAACAACAACCCGGGCGCGCAGGATCCGATCGGCATTCTGCCGGCCGCCTCGACGCTGGGCCCGGCTTCGGCCTATGGCACCTCGACCTCGATCCTCAACTCGTCCTCGCTGTCGCGACGCACGCTCGGCACCAGCCTGTACGGCGTCTACGACCGCAACTGGTACGGCGAACTCGGCACTTACCGCAGCATGCCGACCTCGCTGCAGGACCGCTTCGGCTATCCCGTCTCCGGCGATCCCGGCAAGCTCAGCGGCACCCGTTACATGCGCCTGGCCTACATGCGCGACCTCCGCAGCCAGTTCTTCTCCGTCGGCGTCACCGCGCTGAACACCAGGCAGCAGCGCCCACGCAACACCGGTCCCACCAACGAGTTCACCGACCTCGGCTACGACCTCAGCTATCAGTTGCTCGGTAGTCGCGAGCACATGCTGAGCCTGGGCTACGTCAACATCTACGAACGCCGGCGCTATGGCGATCCGCTGATTGCCGGTGCATTGAACCCGGCACTGACTCCGTTCCGGCGCGGCTCGGTCCGCGACCAGACCCTCAGCCTGAACTACACCTTCCAGCAGAGCTACGGCGTGCTGCTGGCGCACATGATCAACACCGGTTCGGCCGACCCGGCGCGCTATGTGCCCTACGGCGTGCCGGATACCACCACCAACCTGATCAGCGCTTACTGGACACCGTTCGGCAAGGACGGCGGGCTGACCTCGATCGCCAACATGCGCCTGTCCGCCACCTGGTTCCGCTTCAGCCGGTTCAACGGCGTGTCCGATGATCTGTTCGGCACGTTGCCGGCGGTCAATGCGCGCGACTTCAACCAGTTCCAGGTCGCCCTGAGCCTGGCCTTCTGATCCCCTTTCGAGAGCCCAACGCGATGCCCTTCCGTTCCTCCCCCCTGCTGTCGAGCGTTGCCATCGCCGGCGCCCTGCTGAGCAGCGCGTTGGCACCCGCCACTGCCCACGCCGCCGAGCGCGGCGCCGGCGTCTTCATGTCCGAATGCGCCGAGTGCCACAGCGTGGCGCCGGGCAAGAACAAGCGCGGTCCCACGCTGTTCGGCGTACTCGACCGCCCGTCCGCGAGCGTGCCCGGTTACAAATATTCCGATGCCATGACCCAGGCGCGCTGGACCTGGAACGAAGCCACCCTGCGCCGCTACCTGTCGCAAGCGGCGGACAAGGCGCTGCCCGGGACCAAGATGGAATACGAAGGACTCGATCCGGCCCAGGTGGACGCGGTCATCGCCTATCTCGGCACGCAGCATTAAGGCGTGTCCTAGAGCGCCCCCCGCAACAGAGCTGTCCTCGTCCCCGCGAAGGCGGGAACCCGGCGCCTCATGCACCGCAAAGAGCGATTGCTATATTCGACGCACGCCTCCGGCCAGTCGGGGGAGGTGCGAATTCCCCCTCCCTTTGGCTGCGGATCCTGCGTAATGTCCTGTCCGGCCTCGCCTGTGCGTTCTCCCTCGTGTATCGGGTTCCTGTGCGGGTAGGCGCCTTTTCGGCAAGGCGCCGGGTCGGTGAAGGCCGCTGGCTGGCGCTGGCGGCGGCAGGCTGCATCGCCCTGCCGGCCACCGCCGCGAGCCTGGGTGGGGCGGTCGCGATCAACACGCAACTGGTCGATCGCGGCATCGCGATGACGTCCGCCACCCCGGTGGTGCAGGGTTCGGTGTTCTGGATACCGGCCACGGGCTGGTCACTGAGCCTGTCCGGTGCCGCCGAGACCCGCTCGCCCGCGCCGCTGCTGCAATCGAGCGCCGCCATCACCCGCTACTGGACGCTCTCCGACCGCTGGCAGATGCAGGCCGGCCTGGCCCGTTCCCACTACGCCATCGACCAGGGCCTGTGGCGCTACACGCGCACCGAGGCCAGCCTGGGATGGACCTACCAGGACATGCTTTCGCTGACCGTGTCGGCCTCCCGCCTGCCCGGCGGCGAGCGGCTGTACCCGGCGGCGGACCTGATCGTGCGCTATCCGCTGACGAAGCAGCTGGCGCTGTCGGCGGGCCTCGGCGCGGCGCGGTCGCCGACCTATACCGAGCCCGACGATCGCGTGGTCGGCTACCGCTACGGCCATGCGGGGCTGGTGTGGAGCCAGGGCAACTGGACGTTCGAGGTCGACCGGATGGTCACCGACGGCGCCCCGCGGCCCTGGGACGGCCCGCGCGTATCGCCCTGGGCCGCCATGCTTTCACGGGCGTTCTGAGCCGGCATGCAACCTTTTGCCCCGAAGACAGCACTTACCGGGTAACCGCAGCCGCCTTCCCGCCATGAATGACACTGATGCCCTGGGTGACGCCACCGACCGCATGCTGCTGCAACGCATGGCCGCGGGCGATCGTGACGCGCTGGCGGTGCTGTACCGGAACTACCACGGCCGACTGTGCCGCTTCCTGTCGCGCCTGACCCGCCGCCCGGACATCATCGAGGAAGTCATCAACGACTGCTTCTGGGTGGTCTGGCAGAAGGCGAGCAGCTTTCGCGGCGATTCCCAGGTCTCCACCTGGATCATGGGCATCGCCTACCGCTGCGGCCTGAAAGCGCTGCGCCAGCACGGCGGCGATCCGGTCGACGAGGACGAGGTGGCCGAAGATCGCTTCCCCGTCGAGCACCCGGACGAAGACCGCGAGCTGCGCGACTGGCTGAGCAAAGGGCTCGAACGCCTGTCGCGGGACCAGCGCGTCGTCGTCGAGCTGGTCTACGGCGTCGGCTACAAGCTGGAGGACATCGCGGCGATCATGGATTGCCCGGTCGGCACGATAAAAGCCCGGCTGTTCCATGCGCGGGTCAAGCTCCGCAACGTACTGCCGGCCCTGGCCGGCGGCGATCCCACTCTCACGGAGAAGCTGTCATGACGACCTTCTTCACAAAGCCCGGCCAGGAATGCTCGCATGCCTGGGAATTGATGCCTTGGGTGCTGCAGGGCAGCGCCAGCGAGGAACAGAACGACTGGCTGCATCATCACCTGGCGCAGTGCCCGGCCTGCAGCACCGAGTTCGCCCAGCAGACCCGGCTGCGTCAGGCCATGGCGCTGCCGGCCGACGTGCGCGTCGATGCCGAGGCGGGCCTGCAACGCCTGCTCGGGCAGTTGGACCTCCCGGATTCGCGACCACAACCGCTGCCGGCACGTGCACGCGCCAACGGCACCTGGGTGGTCAAAGTGCTGGCCGCCGCGGTGCTGGTCCAGGCCATCGGCCTGGGCGTACTCGGCTCGCGGCTGACCACCTCCAGCCAGCCCCAGAACTACCGCACGCTCAGCGATGCGCCCACGTCCACCGTGGCCGGCACGATCCGGGTCGTGCCCGATCCGAAGATGGCGCTGGCCGATTGGGACACCTTGCTGCACTCGCTGCAGCTGCAGGTAGTGGGCGGCCCCAACGGTATGGGCGCCTATGTGCTCGCCCCTTCCCCGGCCGCAACCGCCGTACCGACCGCGCAGGCCGTACAACGGCTGCGCGCCGCCCCGGGCGTGCGTCTGGCGGAACCGATCGCCGCGGCACCATGAAGCGCGGCCTCGCCTCACTGCTCGCCGCCGGCCTCGGGCTGGCAGCGAGCCTGCATGCCGGAAGCGCGCAGGCGCAGTCCCCTGCGGACCCGCCCGCACAGGCCGCTGCCCTGGACAGCCAGCGCGACATCGTGCTCGCAGTGGACAACCCACTGGTGGCGGTGCCGGTACGCGCCGGCTCCAACGTGCTCGGCTATGCCTCGGCCAAGCCTTACGGCGCCGGCAGGCAGGCCGTCTCCGCGCTCGAGGCGCTCAAGCGCCGTTACGGCCTGAGCGAAATGGCAGCGTGGCCGATCAAGCCGCTCGGCCTGTATTGCGCGGTGCTGCGGCCGCCGCCCGGCGTGTCGCGCGATGAACTGCTCGCCGCGCTGGCCGCGGACGATCGCGTGCAGCTGGCGCAGCCGCTGCAGGATTTCGCCGTGTATGCGTCGAGCCCCGTCGACGAGAAACCAACCGCGCCGGCAGCGCGCTACAACGATCCCTACATCGACCTGCAGCGCGGCTTCATCGCCACCGATGCCGCTGACGCGCAGACCCACACGCAGGGCCAGGGCGTGGAAGTCGCCATCGTCGACACCGGCGCAGACATCACGCATCCGGACCTGCGCGGGCGCATCCGCGGCGCGCACGACCTGGTCGATGCGCAGATGTCCCCGACCTTCGATCGCGAAGCGCACGGCACCGAAGTGGCCGGAATCATCGCCGCCAACAGCAACAACCATCTCGGCATCGCCGGCATCGCGCCCAAGGCCATGCTCAGCATCTACAAGGCGTGCTGGTATCCGGCCCAGGCCGATGCCGGCGCACGCTGCAATTCCTTCACCCTGGCCAAGGCGCTGGTGGCGGTCTCCGACAGCCGCGCGCGCATCATCAACCTGAGCCTGGGCGGCCCCACCGATCCGCTGCTGCGTCGGCTGCTCGGGCAACTGCTGGACCAGGGCCGCATCGTGGTCGCGGCACTGCCGCCGGACGGCCGCCTCGCCGGCTTTCCGACCGATACCCCGGGCGTGATCGCCGTGCGCGCCAGCCGCAGCACCAGCGCGCCCGCCGGCATACTCGACGCACCTGGCGACGACATCCTGACCACCCAACCCGGCGGCGGCTACGACTTCAGCTCCGGCTCGTCGATGGCTGCCGCGCACGTCAGCGGCGTGGCCGCCCTGCTGGTCTCGCTCGCCCCGGAGCTGGACGCGCGCAGCGTGCAGGCGCTCATGCTGAAGACCCGCAAGCCGTCCGAAGGCACGCTGCAAGTCAACGCGGAAGCCGCCGTGGAAGCGTTGAATTCGACCACTGGAAAACCTGCGTCGAGAACGGTGCAGCCATGAGCGCGTGGATCGTCCGCACGCTCCACCAACTCGGCTCGCCCCCGCACTTCGACCGCTTCGCCAGGCGCTGGGCGCCCTGGTGCTATACGGCCGCGCTGGTGCTGTTCGGGTTCGGCCTGTGGCAGGCGCTGTTCGTGGTGCCGGCCGATTACCAGCAGGGCGACAGCTTCCGCATCCTCTACATCCACGTGCCCAGTGCCTGGATGAGCCTGTTCGTGTTCGGGCTGATGGCGCTGTACGCAGCGATCGCGCTGATCTGGCGGATCAAGCTGTGCGAGATCCTGGCGATGGCCTGTGCGCCGATCGGCGCTGCTTTCACCCTCATCACCTTGTTGACCGGCAGCATTTGGGGCAAGCCGATGTGGGGCACCTGGTGGGACTGGGACCCGCGCCTGACCACCGAGCTGATCCTGCTGTTCCTGTACCTGGGCGTGATCGGCCTGTATCAGGTGATCGACGACCACCGCAACGCCGCGCGTGCGGCCGGGCTGCTGGCGATCGTCGGCGTGGCGCTGCTGCCGGTGATCCGCTACTCGGTGGTGTGGTGGAACTCGCTGCACCAGGGCCAGACCATCCGCCTGTTCGGCGAATCGAGCATGGACCCGAGCATGCTGGCGCCGCTGTGGCTGATGGTGTTCGCCACCAAGTTCTGGTTTGCCGGTGCGCTGCTGGTGCGCGCCCGCGCCGACAACCTGCGCCGCGAGGCCGGCAAGGACTGGGTTGGCAAGCTGGCTGAGGAGCGCGCATGAGCTACCTGCCCTACGTGATCGCCGCCTACGCCGTGTTCGTGCTGGTGCTGGCCTGGGACTTCCTGGCGGCGCGCTGGCAGATCCGGCGCGCGATGCGCCAGGCCAGGACCCGCCGCCAGCGCCAGCGCGACAAGGCCGCCACGCCCCGCGATGCGGAGCTGGTGCGGTGAACCCGGTGCGGCGCAAGCGCCTGCTGTGGGTGCTGGCGCTGGTGTTTGCCGGCGGGCTGACCACCACGCTGGTGGCGATGGCGCTGCAGCGCAATGTCGCCTACCTCTATACCCCGTCCGAAGTGCTGCGGGGCGAGGCGGGAGCGCATGCCCGCTTCCGGCTCGGCGGCATGGTCGAGAAGGGTTCGTTCCAGCGTGCCGCCGGCTCGCTGCAGGCGCATTTCCGGGTCACCGATGGCGATGGGCAGTTGCGGGTGAGCTATGACCGGATCCTGCCGGACCTGTTCCGCGAGGGTCAGGCGGTGATCGCCACCGGCCGCATGCAGGACGGGGTGTTCGTCGCCGAGGACGTGCTGGCCAAGCACGATGAAACCTACATGCCCAAGGAAGTGGCCGACAAGATGGGCGCGGCGCACCGCAAGCACGATGTGCCGGTTGAACCGGTGGGGGCGGCGCAGTAGTGCAGGACACCGATCACCTCCACTTCGTCATTCCCGCGAAAGCGGGAATGACGGCCTCAACGACGCAAGGCACTGAATGCTCCCCGAACTCGGCCAACTGGCCCTGATCCTCGCCTTGCTGCTAGCCCTGACCCAGGGCGTGCTGCCACTCATCGGCGCCTGGCGTGGCCATCCGGCACTGATGGCTATGGCGCGTCCGGCAGCGCTCGGCCAGGCACTCTTCGTCTGGCTGGCATTCGCGCTGTTGGCGGTGTCGTTCCTGAGCTTCGATTTCTCCGTGCGTTACGTCGCCGGAAATTCCAACCTGGCCCAGCCCTGGTACTACCGCATCGCGGCGGTGTGGGGCGGCCACGAAGGCTCACTGCTGCTGTGGGCGGCGCTGCTCGCGCTGTGGACGGTGCTGCTGGTGCGTTCGGCGCGATCGTTGCCCGACGCCTTCGCTGCGCGTGTGCTGGGTGTGCTCGGTCTGGTGTCGGCCGGCTTCCTCTCTTTCATGCTGTTCACCTCCAATCCGTTCGAGCGTCTCGCGCTCATCCCGCTGGATGGCAACGAACTCAACCCGGTATTGCAGGACCCGGGCATGACCTTCCATCCGCCGATGCTCTACACCGGCTACGTCGGTTTCTCGGTGGCCTTCGCCTTCGCCGTGGCTGCACTGCTGGGCGGCGAATCGGAGCAGGAATGGGTACGCCGCGCACGGCCGTGGACCAATCTGGCCTGGGCCTTCCTCACCGCCGGTATCGTCGCCGGCAGTTGGTGGGCCTATGCCGAACTGGGTTGGGGCGGCTGGTGGTTCTGGGATCCGGTCGAGAACGCCAGCTTCATGCCGTGGCTGATCGGCGCCGCATTGATCCACTCGCAGGCGGTCACCGAAAAGCGCGGCACGCTGCACGCCTGGACGCTGCTGCTGTCGATCCTCGCCTTCTCGCTGTCGTTGCTGGGCACGTTCCTGGTGCGCTCGGGCGTGCTGACCAGCGTCCACGCCTTCGCCACCGATCCGCGTCGCGGCCTGTACATGCTCGGCTTCCTGGTGATCGTCATCGGCGGTTCGTTGCTGGTCTATGCGCTGCGCGCACCCAAGGTCGCCACCGGCAAGCCATTCGCCACGCTGTCGCGGGAAACCGCCGTGCTGGTCGGCAACCTGATGCTCACCGTCGCCACCGCGATGGTGCTGCTCGGCACGCTGTTCCCGTTGATCGGCGATGCGTTCGACCTCGGCAAGATCTCGGTGGGTCCGCCCTACTTCGGGCTGCTGTTCCCGCTGCTGATGCTGCCGGTGGTGCTGGTGCTGCCGTTCGGTCCCTACCTGCGCTGGGGCAAGAGCGATCCGGCCACGTTGGTCTCGCTCACAGTGCGCGCCGGTATCGCCGCATTGGCCTGCGCGCTGGTGTCGCTCTACTTCGTGCAGGGCCAGGCCAAGGCAGTAGCCGGCGTGGCCGCCGCAGCCTGGATCGCCACGGGCACGTTGCTGTATGCGTTGAAGCGCTGGCGCGAGCTGCCGCGCGGGCGGCGCTATCCGGCGGAAATGGCCGGCATGCTGCTGGCGCATTCCGGCATGGCGGTGTTCGTCGTCGGTGCGCTGTTGTCGGGCAGCCTCTCGCTGGAACGCGATGTGCGCATGGCCCCGGGCGAGGTGGCGCATATCGGTGGCTACGATTTCCGCTTCGACGGCGTGCATCAGATCGATGGCCCCAACTGGAAGGCCGAACAGGGCACGGTGCAGGTCAGCCACAACGGTACGCCACTGGCGGTCCTGCATCCGCAAAAACGCCTGTACGGCAGCGGCCGCGTGCAGACCGAATCGGCGATCGACGCCGGATTCACCCGCGATCTCTATGTAGCCCTCGGCGAATCCATGGACCCCGAGCGCATCGAAGGCGACTGGTCGCTGCGTCTGTACTACAAGCCCTTCGTGCGCTGGATCTGGCTGGGCGGGCTGCTGATGATGCTGGGCGGATTCGTCTGCGCCGGCGCGCGCCGCTTCCGCAGCGATCGCACGCCCATCGAAACCGGTGCGGTGCGGATCTCGCCGCAGGCGGCGCGAACATGAGCCGGCTGCTGCCTTTCCTCGGCTTCCTGGTGCTGGCGGCGCTGCTCGGCTTCGGCATCTGGTGGAGCAAGAGCCACGATCCGCGCGAAGTGCGTTCGCCGCTGCTGGACAAATCCGCGCCGGCGTTCTCGCTGCCGCGTCTGGACCGCCCGGATCAGGTGGTGAGTCGTTCCGACCTGCTCGGCAAGCCCTACCTGCTCAACGTGTTCGGCAGCTGGTGCCCGGCCTGCGCCGAGGAACACCCGGTGCTGATGGCACAGGGCAAGACCCTGGGCATCGCGTTGATCGGCTACAACTACAAGGACGAACCGGCCGATGCCGCCGCCTGGCTCGATCAACGCGGCAATCCATACGATCTGATCGTGGCCGACCGCGAAGGCAGGACTGCGATCGATTTCGGCGTCTACGGCGCACCGGAAACCTTCCTGATCGATGCCCACGGCACGATCCGCTACAAACACCTCGGCCCGCTCACTGCCGACGTCATCGCACGCGAACTGCAACCGGCCATCGCCGCGCTGCGCGGACCATCACCATGAACGACCGCTACCGGGCACTGCTGCTGGTCCTCGCCTTGTGCGTGACACCGCCACTGGCGGCGCAGGCCATCGATCCATTGCCATTCAAGGATCGCAACGAAGAGATACGTTTCCAGCAACTTGCCGCGCAGTTGCGCTGCCTGGTCTGCCAGAACGAAACCCTGGCCGATTCCAACGCCGGGCTCGCGCACGATCTGCGCCAACAGGTGTTCGCGCAGATACAGGCCGGCCGCAGCGATGAGCAGATCAAGCGCTACATGGTCGATCGCTACTCCGATTTCGTGCTCTACGACCCGCCGCTCAAGCCCGGCACCTGGCTGCTGTGGTTCGGCCCATGGCTGCTCCTGCTGGCGGGACTGGCGACGGTGGCGATCACCGTGCGCAGGCGTCGCCACGCTGCCGTGGCCGATCAGGAGGAATGGTGAAAATCGCCTTCTATCTCTGTGCGTCGATCATGGTCGCTGCGGCCACGTTCCTGCCGCTGCGTCCGCTGCTCCGCGTTCCCGGCCGCATCGGACGTGCTTCGGCGCTGGGCTTCATGGTGCTGCTGCCTGCGAGCGCCATCGGCCTTTACCTCGCACTCGGCATGCCTGCCGCACTCGACGGCATTCCCAGGCAGACCGCGGTGCTCGCGCAAGCCGATGACAGCGCCGGAACGATCGCTACCTGGATGACCCGGGCGCAGGCTTACGATCAGGAAAAACGTCCCGACGCAGCGCGCGATGCCTACGGCGAAGTGCTGCGGCTCGATCCCGCCAACACGGTGGCGATGCTCGGCTGGATCCAGGCCGACATGGCGCAGCACGCCGATTTCGCCATCGGCGACGACGCACGCAGCATGCTGGATCGGGTTCTCACACAGCAGCCCGACAACCAGCGCGGCCTGTGGCTGCTCGGCATCAGCGATTTCCAGCACAAGGACTACGTCGGCGCGCGCAACGCCTGGCAGCGCCTGCGGACCCTGCTGGAAGCCGGCTCTCCCCTGGAGCAGGCCGTCGCCGAGAAAATCGCCATCGCCGAATCGATGGCACAGTCTCGCCATGTCGAGACATCGGAGCGCTGAAGCTTCCTGACTCTCGATGAGTCCTTTTACGCCGGCATTCCCTTGAGCGCCCGCCAGTCCTTTCTTCGCCGGGTATACGAAGGTATATCCGGGCTATGTCTATGGACCTGAAAAAGCCTGGAAAAACGCTGGTTTAGGTCACCTCCCGCGTGCCACCATGCGCGCCGTCGCCAAGGTTCGACACGCTAGCAAACGCACACGCAGTAGCTCTGTTAGCGGCCCTCCGTCGGCCTCGCCCGCCTTTCCGTTCCGCCATATGTCCGGCTCCGATCCGGAGGATGCCTTTCGCCTGATCGGGTGAGGAGCCTCTGTGTCCGCGCGCCACCTTTCGCACCGCTGCAGCACCTCGCGCTTCCCGTCCTCCCCTCCCCCGAGTCGAACCATGTTCCCCAACGTCCTTCGCAATGCCTTGGTGGCCGCCTGCGCCGGCGGCCTGCTCAGCGCCTGCGGCGCACCTGCCACGCCCGCCACCCCGCCCACCGCACTCGTGCGCGAAGACACGCGCGTAGTCGTGCCGGCCGGTTCACCGCTGCGTTCGAGCCTGCGGGTCGAGCCGGTGCGCAGCGTGCAGATCGCGCCGACGATCCAGGCCCCGGCGGTGATCGAGGTGTTGCCGGAACGCCTGGTCAGGATCGTGCCACCGCTGGCCGGTCGCGTGATCACGCTGCAACGCACGCTGGGCGCGACGGTCAAGGCCGGGGACGTGCTGTGCGTGATCGACTCGGCCGAGCTGGGCAATGCCTACAGCGACGATGGCAAGGCACGCGCTGCGCTGGCCCAGGCGCGCCAGGAATTCGATCGGCAGAAGGCGCTGTACGAAGGCGACATCGCGGCCAGGAAGGATTACCAGGCCGCACAACAAACCCTCGCCAGCACCGAGAACGATGCGCGCGCGGCCGCCGACCGGCTGGCCCAGCTCGGCGTCCCCGCCAGCGCCAGCTCGCATCGCCAGTACCTGCTGCGCTCGCCGATAAGCGGCCGGGTCACCGACGTGACCGCCTCGCTGGGCGGCTACTGGAACGACACCAGCTCGCCGTTGATGACCGTCGCCGATATCTCCAGCGTGTGGCTGACCGCCAGCGTGGCGGAGAAGGACATCGGCCAGGTATTCGAAGGACAGCCGGTGAGCGTGACGCTCGACGCATACCCGGGGCAGACCTTCGACGGGCGCGTCCAGCACATCGATGATCTGCTGGACACCACCACGCGCACGCTCAAGGTGCGGGTGGCGCTGGACAACCGCGATGGACGCTTCAAGCCCGGCATGTTCGCGCGCGCCGGTTTCATCGCACGTCCGCACCCGGCGCTGATGGTGCCCGATACCGCGCTGCTGCAGAGCGGCCTGTACACGCGGGTGTTCGTGGAAACCACGCCGTTCGCCTATGTGTCGCGCATCGTCAGCACCGGCAACGCGCTGGATGGCACTACCGAGATCGTGTCGGGCCTGAAGCCCGGCGAGCGCATCGTGGTCAAGGACGGGACGCTGCTCAATGATTAAGTCGATCGTCACGACCTGCTTCCAGCGCCGTGGCATCGTCTGGCTGATGTTCGTGCTGGTGGCGCTGTACGGCGTATGGAGCTGGAACCAGCTGCCGATCGAAGCCTATCCCGACATCGCCGACGTCACCTCACAGGTGGTCACGCAGGTGCCCGGCCTCGGCGCCGAGGAAGTGGAGCAGCAGATCACCGTGCCGCTCGAGCGCGCCCTGATGGGCACGCCGGGCCTGCATGTGCTGCGTTCGCGCAGCCTGTTCGGTTTGTCGCTGATCACCGTGGTGTTCGACGACGGTACCGACGGCTACTTCGCACGCCAGCGCCTGCAGGAGCGCTTCAACGACGTGTCGCTGCCGTATGGCGCGGTGCCGGGGCTGGATCCGTATACCTCGCCGACCGGCGAGATCTACCGTTACACCCTGGAATCGAAGACGCGCAGCCTGCGCGAGTTGTCCGACCTGCAGTTCTGGACCGTCATCCCGCGCCTGCAGAAAGTGGCCGGCGTCGCCGACGTGACCAACTTCGGCGGGCTCACCACCCAGTTCATGCTCGAACTGGAACCGGACAGCCTGACCCGCTACGGATTGACGCTGGCGCAGGTCAAGAATGCGATCAACGCCAACAATTCCGACGGTGGCGGCAGCATCGTCGATCGCGGCGAGCAGAGCTACGTGGTGCGCGGCATCGGCCTGCTGCATTCGCTGAGCGATATCGGCAACGTGGTGGTGAGCAGCAGCAACGGCGTGCCGGTGCTGGTGAAGGACCTGGGCCGCGTCAGCTACGGCAATGTCGAGCGGCGTGGCGTGCTCGGCAAGGATGCCAATCCGGACACCATCGAAGGCATCGTGCTGCTGCTCAAGGACACCAATCCTTCCGCGACGCTGGACGGCGTCCACGCCGCCGTGGACGACCTCAATCGCAACCTGCTGCCGAAGGACGTCAGGATCGTCCCCTACCTCGATCGCACCTCGCTGATCGACGCCACGCTGCACACGGTGAAGGGCACGCTGGCCGAAGGCATGCTGCTGGTCTGCGTAGTGTTGCTGCTGTTCCTGGGCAGCCCGCGCGCGGCGGCGATCGTCTCGCTGACCATCCCGCTGTCGCTGCTGATCGCCTTCATCTTCATGCATCACCTGAAGGTGCCCGCCAACCTGCTGTCGCTGGGCGCGATCGATTTCGGCATCCTGGTCGATGGCGCGGTGGTGCTGGTCGAGAACGTGCTGCGCCGACGCGAAGAAGAAGCCGAGCGCGTACTGACCCCGCGCGACGCGATCGACGCCACGCTGCAGGTGGCGCGGCCGATCTTCTTCGGCATGGCGGTGATCGCCTGCGCCTACCTGCCGCTGTTCGCATTCGAGCGCATCGAATACAAGCTGTTCTCGCCGATGGCCTACGCAGTGGGCGCCGCGCTGATCGGCGCTCTGGCGGTGGCGCTGATGCTGATCCCTGGCCTGGCCTGGCTGGCATTCCGCAAGCCACGCAGGATCTTCCACAACCGCGTGCTGGAAGCGCTGGGCCGGCGCTACCAGCGGCTGCTGGAAACCAGCGTCGGCGGGCGTCGCTGGCTGGTCGTCGTCGGCACGCTCGCGGTGGTGGTATTGGCGCTGCTCGGCGGCACGATCGGCCGCGACTTCCTGCCGTACATCGATGAGGGTTCACTGTGGCTGCAGGTACAGATGCCGCCCGGTATCACTCTCGACAAGGCCGCCGGCATGGCCAACGCCCTGCGGCGCGCGACGCTGGAATTCCCGGAGGTCGCCTACGTGGTGACCCAGACCGGACGCAACGACGACGGCACCGACTACTGGACCCCCTCGCACATCGAGGCCAGCGTCGGCCTGCGCCCCTATTCGCAATGGCCGGCCGGCATCGACAAGCAGCGACTGATCGCCAAGCTGGGCGAGCGCTTTGCGCGCATGCCCGGCTACACCGTGAGCATGATGCAGCCGATGATCGACGGCGTGCAGGACAAGCTGTCCGGCGCGCACAGCGACCTGACCGTCAAGGTCTTCGGCGATGACCTCACGCAGGTGCGCACGATCGCCAACCAGGTTGCCGCCACGCTCGGCAAGGTGCCGGGCGCGGCCGACATCGCGGTCGATGTCGAGCCGCCGCTGCCCAATCTGCAGATCCGCTTCGATCGTGAAGCCGCTGCACGCTACGGCATCAACGCGGCCGACGTGTCCGACCTGATCAGCACCGGCATCGGCGGCACCCCGATCGGGCAGATGTACATCGGCGAGAAGAGCTACGACCTGACCGTGCGCTTCCCGGAACGCTACCGCGCCAGCCCGCAGGCGATCGGCAACCTGAAACTGACCACGCCGACCGGTGCGGAAATACCGCTGTCCGCGGTCGCCCAGGTCGGCACCACCTCGGGCGAAAGCGTGATCGTGCGCGAGATGGGACGACGCAACATCATCGTGCGGCTGAACGTGCGCGGCCGCGATCTTTCCAGCTTCCTTGCCGATGCGCAGGCGCGGATCGATCGCGATGTCCCCGTCGATCACCAGCACTTCCAGATCGTCTGGGGCGGCCAGTTCGAGAATCTGCAACGTGCCGAAACCCGACTGGCGGTGATCCTGCCGATGACCCTGTGCATCATGTTCCTGCTGCTGTTCGGCGCATTCGGCAATCTGCGTCAGCCGACGCTGGTGCTGGCCGCCGTGCCGCTGGCGATGATCGGCGGACTGGCCGGATTGCACCTGCGCGGAATGACGCTCAATGTGTCCAGCGCGGTCGGCTTCATCGCCTTGTTCGGCGTGGCCGTGCTCAACGCGGTGCTGATGCTGGCGCAGATCAACCGCCTGCGCAGCGAAGAGAACCTGCCGCTGCGCGACGCGGTGATCGCCGGCGCGGTCAGCCGCATGCGGCCGGTGCTGATGACCGCCACCGTGGCCGCGCTCGGCCTGACCCCGGCGATGCTCGCCACCGGTCTGGGCAGCGACGTGCAACGCCCGCTCGCGACCGTGGTGGTGGGCGGTCTGGTGACCGCGACGGTGCTGACCCTGGTGCTGCTGCCATCGCTGTATTACCTGATGGAAAGGTTCGCCGCCGCGCGCCAGGCCCGCACCGCCGTCGCGCAAGGAGATCTCGCATGAACACGCTCGTACGCTGCCTCACCTTGGCCGTGGCAGCCGGCATGGCCGGTTGCGCGGTCGGCCCGGACTTCCATCGCCCCGATGCGCCGGACACGACCGGCTACACCCGCACGCCGCTGCCGACGCAGACCGTCTCGTCCGAAAGCGCGGGCGGCACCGCGCAACGCTTCGTATCCGGCGCGGACGTGCCGGCGGCGTGGTGGCAGGCATTCCGCTCGCCCCAGCTCGATGCGCTGGTGGACGAGGCGCTGCGCGCCAATCCAGACCTGCAAGCCGCCGACGCCGCGCTACGCCAGGCACGCCAGACCCTGGCCGCGCAGCGCGGTGCCTACCTGCCCAGCGCCGACCTGCAAGTGAACGCCAGCCGCCAGAAGGACTCGCAATCATCTGCCGAGGACACCAGCAGCTCGCCATACTCGTTGCGCACCGCGCAGTTGAACGTCAGCTACGTGCTGGACGTGTTCGGCGCGACCCGTCGCCAGGTCGAAGGTGCCGTCGCACAGGTGGAGGTGCAACGCTTCCAGCGCGACGCCGCGTATCTGTCGCTGACCGCCAACGTGGTCAA
This sequence comes from Pseudomonas sp. GW821-FHT07E12, assembly GCF_058986605.1. Lineage (NCBI taxonomy): Bacteria > Pseudomonadati > Pseudomonadota > Gammaproteobacteria > Pseudomonadales > Pseudomonadaceae > Pseudomonas > Pseudomonas sp. GW821-FHT07E12. The sequence goes on from NZ_JBYSVX010000006.1 coordinate 15,671, forward strand.
TGCGGCCATTCAAGCGGCCTCGCTGCGTGCGCAGCTGGACGCCACACGCGAACAGATCGCGATCGCCGAAAGCCTGCTGGACATCACCCGCCGCCAGCACGCACTCGGCGCGGCCGGCGGCACCGACCTTGCCGCGCAACAAGCCACGCTGGCGCAGACGCGCGCGGCATTGCCGCCACTGCAGAAGCAGCTCGAACAACAGCGCGACCTGCTGGCAGTCCTGGCCGGGCGTCTGCCCAGCGAAGGCGTGGACGAAGCATTCCAACTCGACAGCCTGCAGTTGCCGGCCGAGCTTCCGCTCACGCTGCCCTCGCAACTGGTCGAACGCCGCCCCGATATCCGCGCCGCCGAAGCGCAACTGCACGCGGCCAGCGCGGCGATCGGCGTGGCCGAGGCCGCGCGGCTTCCCAGCTTCACCCTGACCGCTGACGTTGGAAGTTCCGCCGCCTCGTTCTCGCAGTTGTTCAAGTCCGGCAACGGACTGTGGCTGGCCGGCGGCGGATTGCTGCAACCGCTGTTCCACGGCGGCGCGCTGGCCCGCCAGCAGCGCGCCGCCGAAGCCGCCTACGACCAGGCCCAGGCGCAGTACCGCAGCGTGGTGCTGCAGGGCTTCCAGGAGGTCTCCGGCGCCCTCACCGCGCTGCGCAGCGATGCGGAAGCCCTGCACTCGGCCAGCGAGGCCGAAGCGGCAACCCGGCATAGCCTGGACATGGCACAGCAACAACATGCGCTCGGCGCGATCGGCAGCGCCGAGCTGCTCCAGTCCAGGCAGGCCTATCAGGAAGCGCAGGCGACACTGGTGCAAGCCCGCGCCGCGCGCTACTCGGACACGGTCGCGCTGTACCAGGCGCTGGGCGGCGGCGATGGATGGCGCGCAGACCCCAGCACCGCCTCGCTCACACGTTAGGGCATGCGAATCGGCTATCTACATCGCCGTCGTCCCCGCGCAGGCGGGGATGACGATCCTGATGAACGCTATCCCGGCACCATGGCACCATGCGCCCACGCTCCACCCGGACACGTCTGCGATGTCAGTCCTGCACCTGATCAAGTTCCCTGATGGCCCGCGAGGGCCGATCCAGCTCATCGCAACAGGTGCCCGAGGAATCCCGCGATGACCCCCATGCGCTTCTTCCGCTCCCCACTCGCACGTGGCGACCTTCTCGGTCTGACCGCCCTGGCCGTCGGTATCGCCGCGATCTTCGTGGTCGATACGCTCACCGATTACGCGGTTGCCGCGGCGCTGTTCTACAACCTGGTGGTGCTGCTCTCGATGCGGCTGCTGACCAGCCGGGGCGTGGTGACGCTGGCCGGCGGCTGCATCGCGCTGATCGTGCTCAGCTTCCATCTCACCCCGCACGGCGCCTATCGGGTCGGCGTGATCAACTCCTGCATCAGCATCGTCGTGGTGATGGTGACCACCTGGCTGGCAGTGCAGATGGAAGCGGCCAAGGCGGTCGCGCACGACGCCCAGGCCAAACTGCTGCAGCTGGCCCGCAGCAGCAGCGTGGGCGGGCTCGCCGCGTCGATCGCGCATGAGGTGAACCAGCCACTCGCCGCCATCGTCACCAGCGGCAATGCCTGTCAGCGCTGGCTCGCGCAGACCCCGCCCAACATGGAGAAGGCACGCGGCGCGCTCGACCGGATCGTCGCCGATGCCACCCGCGCCAGCGAGATCATCGTGCGCATGCGCGCGCTCGCACGCGGCGAGGCCGCCCATCGCAGCGCCTTCGACCTCAATCAGGCGGTGCTGGAGGTGATCGCGCTTTCGCGCGGCGAGATGGAGCGCAACGGCATCGCGCTGTCGATCGACCTCGACCCGGCACTGCCGACCGTGCTGGCCGATCGCATCCAGATGCAGCAGGTGATCGGCAACGTGCTGCTCAATGCGGTCGATGCCCTGGCCAGCGAGCTGCCGGAAACCCGCACCATCCGGATCCGCTCGCAGCCCGATGGACGCTGGGCACGGCTGTCGGTGGACGATTCCGGCCCGGGCATGTCGCCGGATGCCGCAGCCCATGCCTTCGACGCGTTCTGGAGCACCAAGCAGGACGGCATGGGCATCGGCCTGAGCATCAGCCGCACCATCATGGAAGCCAACGGCGGCGAGATCTGGATGGAACCGGCCGGTGCGCGCGGCGCACGCTTCGCGTTTCGCGTACCGCTTGTCGAGGGCAGCTCCGAATGAATGCCAGCGCATCTCCCGTGGTCTACCTGATCGACGACGATGCCTCGATGCGCGCCGCGCTCGAGGATCTGTTCGCCTCCGTCGCCCTGCAGGTCCGCGCCTTCGGCTCCACCCGCGAGTTCCTCGACCACCCGCGCGAGGACGCCCCCGGCTGCCTGGTGCTGGATATCCGCATGCCCGGACAAAGCGGCATGGAGTTCCATCGGCAGATGGTCGAATCCGGCTTCGCCATGCCGACCATCTTCATCACCGGCCATGGCGACATCGCGATGGGCGTGGAGGCGATGAAGAACGGCGCGATCGAATTCCTGACCAAACCATTCCGCGACCAGGACCTGCTCGACGCGATCCAGGAAGGCATCCGCCGCGACCAGGCCCGACGCCAGACCGAGGCCGACACCGCCGAGCTGCTGGCCCGCTGGGATTCGCTGACACCCGGCGAGCAGGACGTGACCCGGCTGGTCGTGCAGGGCCTGCTCAACAAACAGGTGGCCGCGCGCCTGGACATCAGCGAGATCACGGTCAAGGTCCGGCGCGGCCACGCCATGCGCAAGATGAAAGCCGGCTCGCTGGCCGAACTGGTCAGGCTGGCCGCGCGTATCGGCATATGAATCGGGATACAAAAAAGGCCGGGACCCTTGATGTTTCTGGGTTACCCGGCCTTCTTCGGATGTCGCTGGACTTCAATCTGGTGCGCCCGGAGGGATTCGAACCCCCGACCAATGGCTTCGGAAGCCACTACTCTATCCGGCTGAGCTACGAGCGCGTGGCCGAGCATTATGCCAGAACGCAGCGGGCGCGGGTCATGTGGCTCAGCGGCCGCCGCACAGGCGTCCCGGGCGTCATTTCCCATCAAGAACGTGTGCGCGGCTGGGCTCGCCCTCACTGACGCGTGGCGATACCTGCGACATCCTCGCCATGGCCGCCTCCGGAACAGGCTGCTACGCTTTCGCGATGGGCTACGAACGATTCGAAACCGCCGCCCCGCCCCCGCAGCCTTACTGGCGCGATCGGCTCGGCCAGTACTGGAAACTCGTCCGCGGCGACCGCCCGATCGGCAGCCTGCTGTTGCTGTGGCCCACCTGGTGGGCGCTGTGGCTGGCTGCCGGCGGCGTGCCGCCGCTGTGGACGCTGTTCGTGTTCAGCGCCGGCGTGTGGCTGACCCGATCGGCCGGCTGCGTGATCAACGACTACGCCGACCGCTGGCTCGACCCGCATGTGGAACGCACCCGGCAACGCCCGCTGGCGACCGGCGCGGTGTCCGGGCGCGAGGCGCTGGTGGTGTTCGCGGTGCTGATGCTGGTCGCCTTCGCGCTGGTGCTGACCTTGAACCGCCTCACCGTGCTGCTGAGCGTGGCCGGCCTGTTCCTCGCCGCGAGCTATCCCTACCTCAAGCGCTACACCTACCTGCCGCAGGTCTACCTCGGCATGGCGTTCGGCTGGGGCATCCCGATGGCGTTCGCCGCGGTGCAGGGCGAAGTGCCGGTGGTCGGCTGGCTGCTGTACGCAGCCAACATCCTGTGGGCCACCGCCTACGACACCTGGTATGCGATGGTCGATCGCGACGACGACATCAAGATGGGCTCCAAGTCCACCGCGATCCTGTTCGGCGACCTGGACCTGATCGCACAGGGTGTGCTGTATGCACTGACGTTCGCCGCGCTGGCGCTGGTCGGCCAGCGTCTGCAGCTCAACCACTATTACTGGATCGGCCTGCTGGTGGGCATGGTCCTGGTGGCCTACGAATTCCTCATCGCCCGCCAGCGCGAACGCGCGCCCTGCTTTCGCGCGTTCCTGCACAACAACTGGGTTGGCGCGGCAGTGTTCGCCGGTATCGCCACCGCGCTGGCGACGGCTTGATCGCTACCGTCGTCCCCGCGAAGGCGGGGACCCAGCGACTTATGCCAACGTATAGCCACGACACTGAAACCCCGCCTTCGCGGGGATGACCAGTCCTGGTTGATCGCCGCCACTCACGGCACCCGCGCGCAAACCCACGCATCCACACGCTGCACGCCAGCCTTGCGCAGCGCACGCGCCGCCGCATGCAGGCTCGCACCTGTCGTCATCACGTCGTCGATCAGCGCCACATGCGCCGGCACCGCCGCGTTGACCTCGAAGGCGCCGCGCAGATTGCGCGCACGCGCGCCGGCATCCAGTTCCGATTGCGGTCGCGTGGCCTTGACGCGCGTCAAAGCCGGCTGACACGGCAGATCCAGCGCGCGCGCCAGCGGCCGCGCCAATTCCAGCGCCTGATCGTAACCGCGCTGGCGCAGCCGCCCCACATGCAGGCTCAACGGCACCAGTGCCTGCGGACGCGGCGCCTGCCGGCAACGCTCGGCCAGCAACTCCGCCAGCAATCGGCCGGACGCAAGATCCTGATGAAACTTGAAGCGCCGCATCAGCCCATCGACCGGCCATCCGTAGGCGAACGCCGCAATCGCAGCATCCAGCGGTGGCGGCTGACGTTGGCAGGCACCACAGGCCACCAGTCCCTGCTCCGCCGGCCCCAGCGGCAACGCGCAGCGCGGGCAGGCCACGCGCAGAAACGGCATCGCCGCCAGACAGGCGGCACAGACATCGCGTCCGGCGATGCCGGTTTCGCCGCAGACCAGGCAATGCGTCGGCCACCATGCCGCGATCCGTTGCGCCGCCCACTTGTAAACCATTGACACTCCAGTCAGGTTGACAGCCTTCCTTGCGCTCACCAGAATGCCGCGCTTCCGAGCCGCCTTCTGTCAGGAAACCCCAATGTCCGCTGTCATCCGCCACGACTGGCAAGCCCAGGAACTGCACGCGCTGTTCGATCTGCCGCTGACCGAGCTGCTGTTCCGCGCCGCCGCGACGCACCGCGAACATTTCGATCCGGCCGAGGTCCAGGTCTCCACGCTGCTGTCGGTCAAGACCGGCGGTTGTCCCGAAGACTGCGCCTACTGCCCGCAGGCGCAGCGCTACAACACCGGCGTCGACGCGCAGAAGCTGATGGACACCGATGCGGTGGTCGCCAAGGCCCGCCAGGCCAAGGCCGCCGGCGCCTCGCGCTTCTGCATGGGCGCGGCCTGGCGCTCGCCGAAGGACCGCGACATCCCGAAGGTCGCCGCGATGATCGCCGAGGTGAAGTCGCTGGGTCTGGAAACCTGCGCCACGCTCGGCATGCTCAGCGGCGAGCAGGCGCAGGCGCTGAAAGAGGCCGGCCTGGACTACTACAACCACAACCTCGACACCTCGCCGGACTTCTACGACTCGATCATCCACACCCGCCAGTACCAGGATCGCCTGGACACACTGGAGCACGTGCGCGAAGTCGGCCTGAAGACCTGCTGCGGCGGCATCGTCGGCATGGGCGAGACCCGCCATCACCGGGTCGGCCTGCTGCTGGCGCTGGCCAACCTGCCGGCGCATCCGGACTCGGTGCCGATCAACCGGCTGGTGCAGGTCGCCGGCACCCCGTTGCATGGCACCCAGGAGCTGGACGCATTCGAGTTCGTGCGGATGATCGCGATCGCACGCATCATCATGCCGAAATCGATGGTGCGCCTGTCGGCCGGCCGCGAGGCGATGAACGACGAGCTGCAGGCGTTGTGCTTCCTGGCCGGTGCCAACTCGATCTTCTACGGCGAGAAGCTGCTGACCACCGGCAACCCGGATACCGAACGCGACATGGCGCTGTTCGCACGGCTGGGCCTGCGCCCGATGCAGATCACCGTCGATGCCGACCACCACGATCACCCCGGCACGGTGCACGCCGACATCACCTGTCCGTCCGGGCACCAGCACGCCGCCTGAGCGGCACAAGCGGCCGGCCATCGCCTCGCCGGCCCGCTGCCGCCGGCAGGGCGGTTAACCTAGCCGTCTGCCGCCCATGCACCGGACAACCATGGCCAGGACCGACCTGCACGACCGCATCCAGACGCTGCGCACTCTCCGCGTCGCGCAGGCGCGCGTGCGCACGCGCCGCACCGTCGGCCGCCGCGATGGCGTGCGTCTGGAGATCGACGGCCGCTGGCTGACCGGGTTCTGCTCCAACGACTACCTCGGGCTGGCGCAACAGTTCGAAGTGGTGGCTGCGTTGCAGGATGCCGCTTCACGCGAAGGCGCCGGCTCCACCGCCTCGCACCTGATCTGCGGCCACCACGCGCTGCACGAAGCGCTGGAACGCGAGATCGCCGAGTGGCTCGGCTATCCGCGCGCACTGCTGTTCGGCAGCGGCTTCATCGCCAACCTGGCCGTGCAGCAGGCGCTGCTGACCGAAGAGGACGATGTGTGCGTGCAGGACCGGCTCAACCACGCCAGCCTGCTCGACGCCACCCGCCTGGCCGGCGCACGCCTGCGCCGCTACCCGCACCTGGATGCCGAAGGCGCGATGCGCCAGCTCAAGGGCGCCGCCGATGGCGCGGCGATGCTGGTCAGCGACGGCGTTTTCAGCATGGATGGCGACATCGCCCCGCTGCGCTCGTTGAGCCTGGTCGCGCGCATGCAGCAGGCCTTGTTCTACGTCGATGACGCGCACGGCATCGGCGTGCTCGGCCCGCACGGGCGCGGCAGCGTCGCCGAAGCCGGGCTCGGCATGCAGGAAGTACCGCTGCAGCTGATCACGCTCGGCAAGGCCTTGGGCGGCTACGGCGCCGTGGTGGTCGGCGAGGAAGCACTGGTGCAGCACCTGGCCGAAACCGCGCGCCCCTACATCTACACCACCGCGCTGCCACCGGCGCAGGCCGCCGCCTCGCTGGCCGCGGTCAGGCTGGCGCGTCGCGACGACTGGCGCCGCGAAAAGCTGACCACGCTGATCGCCGCATTCCGCGACGGCGCGCGTCGCCATGGCCTGGAGCTGATGGCCTCCGACACCCCGATCCAGCCGCTGCTGTGCGGCGATGAAGCCGCGACGATGGCGATGTCGGCCTCGCTGGAGAACGCCGGCTTCCTGGTCGGCGCGATCCGGCCACCGACGGTGCCCGAAGGCAAGGCACGACTGCGCGTGACCCTGTCGGCGCTGCACACCCCGCAGCAGGTCGAAGCACTGGTCGAAGCGACCGCGCGTGCGCGCGACATCGTGCAGCGCCAGCAACAGGTGGCTGCGCTCGGCAGCTGATGTTTTTCTTGATTCCGAAGAAGGCGAACATCCGCCGCCGCAGCGGCAACGACCGTCGCCCCCGTGCAGGCGGGGACCCGGCGACTTCTGTTTGTCAGGCCTCAAGACACTGGATGATCAGCCTTCGGCTGCTGAAAAGCACTTCCCGCCTTCGCGGGGACGACGTCCTAGAACGCATCGGCATCCAACGCATGCCATCCGTAGCATCGAATCACTCCCTTCTCCTGCAAGCGGGAGAAGGGAAAACAGTCCCGCTGACGCCCCCCATCGGATTTCCGGAACACCCACGATGCATATCGAAACCGTCGGCCAAGGTCCGGCACTGGTCCTGATCCACGGCTGGGCGCTGCACGGCGGCGTGTTCGCGCCCCTGGTCGAGCGACTCGCCCCACACTTCGAACTGCATCTGGTGGACCTGCCCGGCCATGGCCACAGCCGCGACGACACCACCGCGCTGTCGCTGCCGTTCCTGGTCCACGACATCGCCGCCGCGACCCCACCGGCCGTCTGGCTGGGCTGGTCGCTGGGCGGGCTGGTCGCGCTGCACGCAGCGGCCACGCTGCCGCAGGTGAAGGGTCTGGTGATGCTGGCCGCCAGCCCGCGTTTCGTCCGCGGCGAGGACTGGCCCGATGCGGTCGAACCGAGCGTGTTCGAACAGTTCGGCCGCGATCTGGCGCAGGACTATCGCGGCACGCTGGAACGCTTCCTGGCGCTGGACACGCTCGGCTCCGAGCACGGCCGCGCCGAGCTGCGCACCTTGAAGGACATGCTGGTCGCCCGTGGCGAACCGGCGCCGCGCGCGTTGCAGGAAGGCCTGCGCCTGCTCGAACGCAGCGACCTGCGCCGCGCCCTGCCCGGCCTGCGCCGGCCGAGCCTGTGGATCGCCGGCCAGCGCGACCGCCTCGTATCGGCGCGCGGCATGCAGGCCGCCGCCGCACTGGCCCCGAATGCCCAGGCGATCACCATTGCCGGTGGCGGCCACGCTCCGTTCCTTGGCCATGCCGACCAGGTGGCCGAGGCGATCCAGCACTTCGTCACCGGGCTGACCTGAATTTTGTGGGAGGGACTTCAGTCCCGACAGGACTTTCCCGGGAAAGCCTTGTCGGGACTGAAGTCCCTCCCACAATGGAAACTCACTGTTTATCCCCCCACGAGGAACAACACCATGGATCTTGGAATCGCCGGCCGCTGGGCCCTGGTATGCGGCGCCAGCAAGGGTCTTGGCCTGGGCTGCGCCCGCGCGCTCGCCGCCGAGGGCGTCAATCTGGTGATCGTCGCGCGCCACGCCGAGGATCTGCAGATCGCCGCGACCGGGTTGCGCGACCTTCCAGGCGCACGCGAAGTGCGCACCGTCGCTGTCGACATCACCACCGAAGCCGGCCGCACCGCCGCGCTCGCCGCCTGCCCGCACGTGGACATCCTGGTCAACAACGCCGGTGGCCCGCCGCCAGGCGATTTCCGCAACTGGCGCCGCGAGGACTGGCTGGCCGCGATCGACGCCAACATGCTCGCGCCGATCGAGCTGATCCGCGCCACCGTCGATGCCATGCAGGCGCGCGGCTTCGGCCGCATCGTCAACATCACCTCCAGCGCGGTGAAGGCGCCGATCGACATCCTCGGCCTGTCCAACGGCGCCCGCTCGGGCCTGACCGGCTTCGTCGCCGGGCTGGCGCGCAGCACCGTCGCCCACAACGTCACCATCAACAACCTGCTGCCGGGCTCGTTCGACACCCAGCGCCTGCACAACACGCTGGCCGCGCGCGCCCAGGCCAAGGACCTCAGCGTCGAAGACGTCGCCCACCAGGCACAGGCGAAGATCCCCGCCGGCCGCTTCGGCCGCCCCGACGAATTCGGTGCCGCCTGCGCCTACCTGTGCAGCGCGCAGGCCGGCTACATCACCGGGCAGAACCTGCTGATCGACGGCGGCACCTATCCCGGTACGTTCTGACGGTCGCGCCGGTACCGGCAAACACGCGACAATAGCCACGCAATGACCCCGATCTACGACTCCCGCCACGTCCGTCGCGCGTTCTCGCGCGCCGCCGGCAGCTACGACGCCGCCGCCGCTCTCCAGCACGAAGTGGAAAAGCGCCTGCTCGAATCGCTCGACTACCTCGGCGAACACGCGCCGCAGGTGGTGCTCGACATCGGCGCCGGCACCGGCCACGCCACCGCGGCGATGAAGAAGCGCTGGCCGAAGGCGCAGGTGATCGCCATGGACATGGCGCTGCCGATGCTGCACGAAGCCAGGAAACAGGCCGGCTGGTGGAAGCCGTTCGCACGCGTGTGCGCCGACGCGCGCGCGCTGCCGGTGGCCGACGGCAGCGTCGATGTGATCTTCTCCAACCTGTGCCTGCAATGGGTGGAAGACCTGCCGGCGGTGTTCGCCGGATTCCGCCGCGCGCTCAAACCCGGCGGCCTGCTGCTGTGCTCCACCTTCGGCCCGGACACGCTGATCGAGCTGCGCGAGGCGTTTTCACAGGTCGATGCGGTCCCGCACGTCAGCCGCTTCGCCCCGATCGCGCAGTTCGGCGATGCCATGATGCTGTCCGGCTTCCGCGACCCGGTGCTGGATCGCGACCTCTTCACATTGACCTACGACGACCTGCCGGCACTGATGCGCGAGCTGCGCGCAATGGGCGCCACCAACGCGCTCAGCCAGCGCCGCGGCACGCTGACCGGCAAGGGCCGCTTCGCCGCCGCTGCCGGCGCCTACGAGCCGCTGCGCCAGGCCGACGGCAAGCTCCCCAGCAGTTGGGAGGTGATCTACGCCCACGCCTGGGCACCCGATCCCGGCGCCCCGATCCGTGAGCACGGCCAGGACATCGCCGCCGTCCCGCTCGGCTCGATCCCGATCCGGCGCCGCCCGCGCGAGTCCTGAGCCCCTGCCCTCGTAGGAGCGGCTTCAGCCGCGATGGGGCTTTCGCGCTGATCCCTCTGCAAAAACCGCGCATCCATACGCGGGGATTCAAATGGGGAAGGCCCCATCGCGGCTAAAGCCGCTCCTACGAGGGATACAGCAAGGGATACAGCAGGCAATCAGGCGCCCGGGCCCACAAGGGACTAAAATGTCCGCGCCGGTATTTCCGGCACTTTTCTCTACCGGTTCCCTGCATGATCAAGTGGCTCATCATCGCGCTGTTCCTCGCGTCCGCGTTCTATATCCATTTCCGCGGCCGCGTGCGCCATCGGTTGAGTCGGCAGTTGCTCGACCACTCGACCTTCATGGCGCCGATCAACACGCTGATGTACCTGTGCTCGCGGGTGCCGACCACGCCGTTCATCGATCCGGGCAAGGAATTCCCCGAACTGGCGCCGCTGCGCGCGCAATGGACCACGATCCGCGATGAAGCCGTGGCGCTGGCCGAGCTGAAGAAGATCAAGGCCGCCGATGGCTATACCGACGTCGGCTTCAACTCGTTCTTCCGCCGCGGCTGGAAGCGCTTCTACCTGAAGTGGTACGGCACCGCGCACCCCTCCGCCGCCGAGCTGTGCCCGCAGACCACCGCGCTGCTGGCCTCGATTCCGACCGTGAAGGCGGCGATGTTCGCCGAGCTGCCGCCGGGCAGTGAGCTGCGCCCGCACCGCGACCCGTTCGCCGGCTCGATGCGCCTGCACCTGGGCCTGGCCACGCCGAACGACGATGGCTGTTTCATCAACGTCGACGGCCAGAACTACAGCTGGCGCGATGGCGAATGGACGATGTTCGACGAGACCTACATCCACTACGCCCGCAACGATACCCAGCAGGATCGGATCATCCTGTTCTGCGACATCGAGCGACCGATGCGCTGGCGCTGGGCGCAGTCACTCAACCGCTTCGTCGGCCGGAGCCTGCTCTCGGCAGGCGCCTCGCCGAACGACGAAGGCGACAAGACCGGCGGCATCAACCGCGTGTTCCGCTATTTCTACGCGCTGCGGCTCAAGGCCAAGGCATTGAAGGAACGCAACAACCCGCTGTACCAGACGCTGAAGTGGGGCATCTTCGCGCTGGTGGTGATCGCGATCATCAAGCTGTAGGCGCGGCCATATTCACCGTAGGAGCGGCGTCAGCCCGCGATGGGGCTTTCGCGCAGATCCCTCTGCAAAAGCCCACGCATCCATGCGTGAGGATTCAAACGGGGAAAGCGCCATCGCGGCTGATGGCCCGAGGCCACCCGGAGCCGCTCCTACAAGGGAAATCCTCGCTCAGCGCGAAACCTGTTCGATCCAGTCCTGCAGGTTGTAGTAATTGCTGACCCGCGCGATGCGGCCGTCACGGATATCGAAGAACGCCCCACCCGACAGCACATAGGCCTGCCCGCGCGCCTCCGGCAGTCCCTCGTCGGTGTGGTGATACTCACCATGCACGACGTACTCGGCGCCCACACGCGCACCGTCCTCGCTCACCATCAGCACGATATCGCGCAGCTGCTCACGGTAACTCGTGTTCATCCGCGCCAGAAACGCCGAGAACACATCACGCCCGATTTCGCGCGCTCCCTGATTGAGGTCATGCGCCACGTCATCGGATAGACAATCCAGCATCTCGTCCCAATCACCACGATTGAACGCGTCGTAGTAGCGCTGCACGAGTTCGAGCGAGGCTTGCCGGGTCATTGTCGGACGCATTCCGTGGAAGGACCGCCATCATAGGACGATCCTGGAATCGCGTATGAGCGTGTCCCGAACCTCCAGCAATGTGGCTGGAGCAAAGCCCCCTTTAGTAAAGGGGGCGCGCCGAAGGCGCGGGGATTTGGAAGCAACGCCATCCCGAAGTTTGCGCAGCAAACTTCGGCTTTCACCGGGATCTGTTCTTACGCACTGCGTAAGAACAGGTCCCGGTGAAAGAAGTAGACCTCCTGCAACAGGAACTTCCAGCTGGTGTGAAAGCTGCGAAAGCGCGTACTCGGCGTAGACGAGGCCAGCGCATCGATATCCAGCTCGTGGCACAGCCGCAGCGCGCGCGCCATGTGCAACGGATCGCTGACGATGATCGCGCGGTGCATGCCGTGCGCCTGCATCAGCGCGCGCGCCTGCACCAGGTTCTGGCGCGTCGTGCGCGAGACCGTTTCGATCAGGATGTCGTTCTGCGGTACGTCATGGCGCAGCGCGTAGCGGCGCGCGACCTGCGACTCGGAAAAACGCGCGCCGCTGCCGCCGAAGCCGCCGGTGAAGATCAGCTTCGGCGCATAGCCGGCGCGATACAGGTCCAGGCCGTGACGGATGCGCTCCTCGAACACCGGCGAGGGCCGCGCGTCGTAGGCCGCCGCGCCGAGCACGATCACCACGTCGGCCGGCGCGGCCTGATCGCGCTCGCCGATCCACACGATCCACACCGCCACGCCCAGCAGCCACAGCAATACCAGCACCAGCAGCCGCCACAGCCAGCCCCAGAATCCGAACCGCTTGCGCGATGCCCTCACGCCGCGAGCACCCACGGCAGTGCGTCGATGTCGACGTTGCCCCCCGACAGCACGATGCCGACCCGGCGCCCGGCGAAACGGGCCGGCTCGGCCAGCACCGCCGCCAGTGCGATCGCCGAAGAGGGTTCCACGGTCTGCTTCAGCACCTGCCACAGCAACCGCATCGCCTCGATCGTGGCGCCGTCGCCGACGGTGATCACCTGAGCACCAGCCGCCTGCAGGATCGCGAAGTTGGGTTCGCCCAATGTGCCGCGCAGGCCGTCGCAGACGGTATCCGGCACGAACTCGATGCGCCGCTCGCCGGCGGCCAGTGAGCGTGCGGTGTCGGCGGCCCCGATCGGCTCGGCCAGCACCAGCTCGCAATCGGGCGCGACCCCGCGTAATGCCAGCGCAGTGCCCGACGCCAATCCGCCGCCGCCGACCGGCACCACCAGCATGTCCAGGCCGCCGCTCTGGCGCAGCAGTTCCAGCGCCGCCGTGCCCTGGCCGGCGATCACCGCCGCGTCGGTATATGGATGCACCAATCGCGCGCCGCTGCTGGCCCGCACCTCGGCGCAGGTGCGTTCACGCGCGGCGATCGTCGCTTCGCAGCGCCACAGCGTGGCGCCGTGGCGGGCGATGTTGCTCAACTTGGCCGCGACCGCGCCGTCCGGGACCACCACATGACAGCCGATGCCGCGGGTGCGTGCCGCCAGCGCCAATGCCGCGCCATGGTTGCCAGAAGAATGCGTGACCACCCCGCGCTCGGCCTGCGCCGCTTCCAGCGACCAGACCGCGTTGCAGGCGCCCCTGAACTTGAACGCGCCACCGCGCTGCAGATGCTCGGCCTTGAAGTGCAACTGCGCGCCACTGAGCGCATCGAGCGCCCGCGAATGCAGTACCGGCGTGACGTCCGCATGGGGAGCAATGCGCGCGGCGGCCAACAGCACGTCGGTGTAATCAGGCAAAGCCGGTTCGATCATGTGCCAAGGTTAACGTATCGTCCCTGGGTACCTGCAGCAGGCGCCGTTCGCTCCAATGCCTCGGCGGACATGCAGCATTCATCGCAATACCGGGCGAATTAAGCACGGATTCAATGGCTTGCGCCGACAGTGGCAGCAGCTGAAAAACAGTGGCAATAGCCGGAACAGGGAGCTCCAATGAAAATGCGCGTGCTTGCAGCCGCCGGGATGATGGTTTTCCTGGGCGGTTGCGTGACCTACGACTACGCCGGCGGCGAGAGCGGTGGCTATTACCGCGGCACGCCAGGCGTGCAGTACCGCTATCCGGCCGGCTACTACGGCGGCGATTACTACGGATCTCCGTACTACTACAGCCCCGGTTGGCTGGGCTTCTACGACTATCCGACCTATCCCGGCCGCTACTACCGCCCGATCTATCGTCCGCTGCCGCCGCGGCCTGGCTACGGCGGTTACCCCGGGGGTGGTCATCGTCCACCGCCCAACAACGGCGGCCCGCGACCGCCACGCCCGTCGCAGCCGGGACCGCGACCGCCGCGTCCGGCCGAGACGCGCCAGTCCTCGCCTTCGCCCTGGCGTGACCTGAACCGGCTCAAGCAGCCGGGCCGGCCAGCCCAGAGAACCCAGGAGCCCTGACTTTGGGGACTTGCGACGCCAGCCACAGTTCGCCTCCCGGCAAAGGCTTGCTTTTGCCCCTGCCTTGGCGCGAAGCTACGCCTCCGTTGTGACGTGCCACGTCGCTTTCTGACCTGAGTCGTTACACAAACGTTTCAATGTCGATGTCCGACAGGGAAATCTGGATCCCCCCTGTTCCGGCCCTGTCGGATATCGGCGCCTACAAAACGAAGCCCCGGCCATGCCGGGGCTTCGTGTTTGGGGGCTTGCGGCTTCAGCGGAAGTCCGACGTCATGCATCAATGCGCGGAGGTTTTCCCTTGAATCCGCGCACATGAAGGTGCCGGCTCCTGCAAGGGACTCGCATTAGAAACCCGCAAAAAAGAGCCGGCAGTCCCCCGACTGCCGGCCCCCGTGCTACCCCGGCGTGCGCATGGCTGGCCCCTGTTCCAATTCCAGCCTGTGCGCCATTGACGCAGTGCCACACCTGGTGCGATCGGGTTATCTGCACGAAGCGTGCCAGCTTGAGGGCGCGTTGCGTAAAATGCGAACCCGTACACAAAAACACGTGCCATCGCGGCCACACTCCATCCCGACCGCTCCGTTCATCCACTTCTTCCATACCTGCCATGACCCGCTCCTTCCATCGCCATGACGTGATCGTGATCGGCGGCGGCCATGCCGGCACCGAAGCCGCGCTGGCGGCCGCACGCGCCGGTGCACGCACGCTGCTGCTGACCCACAACATCGAGACCGTGGGCGCGATGAGCTGCAACCCGGCCATCGGCGGCATCGGCAAGGGTCATCTGGTCAAGGAGATCGACGCGCTCGGCGGCGCGATGGCGCATGCGGCCGATCTGGCCGGCATCCAGTGGCGCACGCTCAATGCCTCCAAGGGCCCGGCGGTACGCGCGACCCGCTGCCAGGCCGATCGCGCGCTGTATCGCAGCGCGATCCGCCACATCGTCGAGGCGCAGCCGAACCTGAGCGTGTTCCAGGCCGCGGTCGACGACCTGATCATCGAAGGCGACGCGGTACGCGGGGTGATCACCCAGACCGGCCTGCGCTTCGAAGCGAATGCGGTGGTGTTGACCGCCGGCACCTTCCTGGCCGGCAAGATCCACATCGGCCAGACCCAGTACACCGCCGGGCGCATGGGCGATCCGCCGGCGACGACGCTGGCCGCGCGCCTGCGCGAGCGCCCGTTCGCGATCGACCGGCTCAAGACCGGCACGCCGCCACGCATCGACGGGCGCACGCTCGATTACACGGTGATGGACGAGCAGCCCGGCGACGATCCGCTGCCGGTGATGTCCTTCCTGGGCGATGTCACCGAGCATCCGCGCCAGGTCAGCTGCTGGATCACCCACACCTCCGAGCGTACCCACGAGATCATCCGTGGCGCGCTCGACCGCTCGCCGCTGTATACCGGCCAGATCGAGGGCATCGGCCCGCGCTACTGCCCGTCGATCGAGGACAAGGTGGTGCGTTTCGCCGAGAAGGCCAGCCACCAGATCTTCGTCGAGCCCGAGGGGCTGGACGTGATCGAGATCTATCCGAACGGCATCTCGACCTCGCTGCCGTTCGACGTGCAGCTGGAGCTGGTGCGCTCGATCCGCGGCTTCGAGCAGGCCCACATCACCCGGCCGGGCTATGCGATCGAGTACGACTTCTTCGACCCGCGCGGGCTCAAGGCCACGCTGGAGACCAAGCTGGTCAACGGCCTGTTCTTCGCCGGCCAGATCAACGGCACCACCGGCTACGAGGAAGCCGCCGCGCAGGGCCTGCTGGCCGGGCTCAATGCCGCGCGCTTCGTGCATGGCCACGACGGCTGGTCGCCGCGTCGTGACGAGGCCTATCTGGGCGTGCTGGTCGATGACCTGATCACTCACGGCACCACCGAGCCGTACCGCATGTTCACCAGCCGCGCCGAGTACCGGCTGCAGCTGCGCGAGGACAACGCCGACGTGCGCCTGACCGCCGCCGGCCGCGCGCTGGGCGTGGTCGACGACCGTCGCTGGGCCGCGTTCCAGACCAAGCAGGAGGCG
The DNA here is from genome assembly GCF_058986605.1 of Pseudomonas sp. GW821-FHT07E12. Classification (NCBI taxonomy): domain Bacteria; kingdom Pseudomonadati; phylum Pseudomonadota; class Gammaproteobacteria; order Pseudomonadales; family Pseudomonadaceae; genus Pseudomonas; species Pseudomonas sp. GW821-FHT07E12. Next base: position 31,974 of record NZ_JBYSVX010000006.1, read on the forward strand.
GTCGAGCGCGAGAGCCAGCGCCTGCGTGCGCTATGGGCGACGCCGGGCAACGCGCTCGGGCGCGAGGTCGAGGCGACGCTGGGCGTGGCGGTCAGCCGCGAGACCAACGTGCTCGATCTGATCAAGCGCCCCGAACTGGATTACGCCAAGCTGATGACCGTGCCCTCGCTCGGCCCGGGCGTGGATGACGCCAAGGTCGCCGAGCAGGTCGAGATCGGAATCAAGTACGCCGGTTACCTCGACCGCCAGCGCGAGGAAATCGCGCGCCAGCAGCGCCACGAGTCCACCGCGATTGTGGATGGCTTCGATTACGCCACGGTGCACGGCCTGTCGGCCGAAGTACGGCAGAAGCTCGAACGGGTACGCCCGAACACCATCGGCCAGGCCCAGCGCATCCCCGGCATGACGCCGGCGGCGATCTCGCTGTTGCTGGTGCATCTGGAACGCGCGCGGCGTAGCCGGGTGGCGTAACACTACTGCGTCATCCCCGCGCAGGCGGGGATCCAGCGACGCTCGAGCAGACCGGAGCGAACCTCAATCGTTCTCCGCCGCCGCCTCGCGGCCCTGCTGGCGGATGATCGCTTCCTGGCGCGCATCCTCGATCGAGGCGCGCACCGCGCGCACGTCGACACGGCGCTTGTCGAACACGAAGCGACCGGTCAACACGCTGTCGGGGCGCAGCTCGCCCTTCTCGTACAGCGCCCACATCTCTTCGCCGTAGTGGGTGTCGTTGAGCTCGGGGGCGAAGCGGCCCAGGCAGTCGCGCAGGTTGTGCACGTCGCGCAGCAGCATGTCGCGCGCGGCGTTGTTGCCGGCGGCGCTGACCACCTGCGGGAAATCGATCACGATCGGGCCGTCGGGCGCGACCAGCACGTTGTATTCGGACAGGTCGCCGTGCACCAGGCCCAGGCACAGCATCTTCACCACGTCGCCGATCAGTCGCGCGTGGAAGACGAGCGCCTGTTCCGGCTCCAGCTCCACCTCGCCCAGGCGCGGTGCGCTGTGGCCCTCGGCGTCGGTGACCAGCGCCATCAGCAGCACACCGTGGAAGTAGCCGCGTGGCTGCGGCACGTGCACGCCGGCATCGACCAGCTGATACAGCGTATTGGCCTCGGTGTCCTTCCAGGCGGCCTCCTGTTCGCGGCGGCCGAACTTGGTGGCCTTGCCCATCGCCCGCGCCTGACGGCTGCCACGGACCTTGCGGCCTTCCTGGTACTGCACGCGTGCCTGGAAGCTGCGCTGGGCCATGTCCTTGTAGACCTTGGCGCACAGCACCTCGTCGCCGGCGTGGACCACGTACACCGAGGCTTCCTTGCCGCTCTTGAGCGGCCGCAACACGCCGTCGATGACGCCGTCGTCGATCAGCGGTTGAAGGCTCTTGGGAGTTTTCATCAAGGAAGCGTGCGGACCGGGAACGAGGGGGACGCGGATTATGACCTACCGGTCGGAAAGACCGCATGCACGGCGGTATCAGGCGTAAAGTGACGTATGCACGGTGCCGTCATGGCGCCGTGCGGCATTCCCATCAATCCAGCATGCACGAGGGTGTCATGAGCAAGGGCATGGACCAGAAGAAAAGCGCGAAGAAGCCGGCAACCAAGACGCTGAAGGAAAAGCGCGCCGCCAAGCAGGAAAAGAAGCAGAAGTAACCTTGCCCGGCGAGCCCGCACCGCGTGCTCGCCGGCAGGCAACGGTCGCATCGTCGCTCCGGGCGGGATCACCCGCCCCTCTCCACTGATCAATAAGTCCTGGGTCGGCTTGCCTTTCCGCAGCCGGGCAGGCGGCTTGTTGCCTTGATTCTCCAGCTCATCCGCTCCGGCAGACACGCATCGGCAGGCCTCGCCGCGGATAGCGCGAAATTCGCACAGAAGTGCGATAATCGACTTGATCGACAGAAACCTGCGGTCCGGCCGACTACCGGCACCATCACGCTGCCGGGCGTAGCCTCGGCTCGCGGGAGCAGCTTTCTGCTGTGATCGGAATCCGGGCCTTCCGCCACGCGCGGAGCACCCGGGCAAAGCGCCGTACCGCACAGACGGACGGCAACGCCACTCCGGAGGATCGCGCAACGTGAACACGAAATCGGAAGTCTCGGCCCTGGGCCGCGGACTGTTGTGGATATTGGGCATCCTGCTCGGCGTGGTCGGGCTGGCGCTGCTGGCCGGCGGCGGCAAGCTGATCGCGCTGGGCGGCAGCGGGTACTTCTTGTTGATGGGCCTGGCCACGCTGGTGGCCGGCGTGCTCATCATCCGGCGCCGCCCCGCAGGCGCGCTGCTGTACGGTCTCGCGTTGGTGCTCAGCGTGGCTTGGGCGCTGTGGGACGCAGGCACGGAATTCTGGCCGCTGGTGTCGCGACTGTTCGCACCCGGTGTGCTCGGCCTGCTGGTCGCACTGGCCTATCCGACCCTCAGGCGTTCGGCCGGGAAAGGCACCGGCCGCGGCGGCTATGCACTGGCAGCGGTACTGGCCGTGGTGCTGGCGGCGGGCTTCGCCGGCATGTTCGTGCCGCACCCGACGGTCACCGCCTCGGGCAATGGCCCCGGTCTGACCCCGGTGGATCCGGCGCATGCGCAGAAGAACTGGGAGCACTACGGCAATACCGAGGGCGGCAGCCGCTTCGCGGCGCTGGACCAGGTCAACCGCAGCAACGTCGATCAGCTACAGGTCGCCTGGACCTATCACACCGGTGATATCGCCGAGAGCACCGGCAACGGTGCCGAGGACCAGACCACCCCGCTGCAGATCGGCGAGAAGGTGTTCCTGTGCACGCCGCACAACAACGTCATCGCGCTCGATGCCAGCACCGGCAAGCAGCTGTGGAAGCACGAGACCAACGCGACCTCCTCGGTCTGGCAACGTTGCCGTGGCTTGGCCTACTTCGACGTCACCGCCCCGTTGCGCCAGCCGACCGCCGCAGGTGCGGTGCCGGTAACCGCGGAGGTGTTGCCGGAAGGCGCCAACTGCCAGCGCCGGCTGCTGACCAACACCATCGACGCGCGTCTGATCGCCATCGATGCCGACACCGGTGAGCTGTGCCAGGGCTTCGGCCAGAACGGCCAGGTCGACCTCAAGAGCGGCCTGGGCGATGCGCCCGATCCGTTCTATCAGCTGACCTCGCCACCGCTGATCGCCGGCACCACCGTGGTGGTCGGCGGTCGCGTCGCCGACAACGTGCAGGCCGACATGCCGGGCGGCGTGATCCGTGGTTTCGACGTGATCACCGGCGTGCAGCGCTGGGCGTTCGATCCGGGCAATCCGCAGGACAAGCAGGCCCCGGCCGCCGGCAAGAGCTACGCGCGCAGCACGCCGAACGCGTGGGCGCCGATGTCCTACGACCCGGCGATGAACACCGTGTTCCTGCCGATGGGCAGCCCCTCGACCGACCTGTACGGCGTCGAGCGCACCGCGCTCGATCACCGCTACGGTGCCTCGATCCTGGCGCTGGACGCGACCACCGGTGACGAGAAGTGGGTCTACCAGACCGTCCACAACGATCTGTGGGACTTCGACCTGCCGATGCAGCCGAGCCTGATCGACTTCCCCGACGCCAACGGCAGCACCACGCCAGCGCTGGTGATCGGCACCAAGGCCGGGCAGCTGTACGTGCTCGACCGCGCCACCGGCAAGCCGCTGACCGAGGTCAAGGAAGTGCCGGTCAAGGCCGGCAACATCCCCGGCGAACCGTACTCGCTCACCCAGCCGCTGTCGGTGGGCATGCCGCAGATCGGCGCGCCGCACCTGACCGAATCGGACATGTGGGGCGCCACGATCTTCGACCAGCTGCTGTGCCGCATCGCCTTCAAGCAGATGCGCTACGAAGGCCTGTACACCGCGCCGGGCACGGATGTCTCGCTGGCCTTCCCGGGCTCGCTGGGCGGCATGAACTGGGGTGGCCTGTCGACCGATCCGGTGCATGGCTTCATCTTCGCCAACGACATGCGTCTGGGTCTGTGGGTCAAGATGATTCCCTCCGCCAACAAGGGCGGTACCGCCGGCGGCGGTGAGGCGGTCAATACCGGCATGGGCTCGGTGCCGCTCAAGGGCACGCCGTATGCGGTCGACAAGAACCGCTTCCTGTCGGCGCTGGGCATCCCCTGCCAGGCACCGCCGTTCGGCACGCTGACCGCGATCGATCTGAAGACCCGCCAGGTCGCCTGGCAGGTGCCGGTCGGTACCGTGCAGGACACCGGTCCGCTCGGCATCAAGATGCGCATGCACATCCCGATCGGCATGCCGACACTGGGCGGCACGCTCTCGACCCAGGGCGGCCTGGTGTTCATCGCCGGCACCCAGGACTACTACCTGCGCGCCTTCGACAGCGCCACCGGCAAGGAAATCTGGAAGGCCCGCCTGCCCGTGGGCAGCCAGGGTGGCCCGATGACCTACGTCTCGACCAGGACCGGCAAGCAGTACATCGTCATCACCGCCGGCGGCGCGCGCCAGTCGCCCGATCGCGGTGACTACGTGATCGCCTACGCGCTGCCTGACAAGCAGTAACAGCAGCGCCTCCCGCTCCGGATTCGCCGGGGCGGGATGGGCGTGGTCTGGACGCAGCGCTTACCATGGGGGCAGAACCCCGATGGACCGCCCAGCAAGCCGATGGCCGAACCCACCAAGCCCGCCCGCCGCAAGACCAAGGCCTCCCAGAATGCCGCCGAACGTGGGCTCACCCACGAATTGATGCAGCAGATCAACGAGGTCCAGGGCGATCCCGATTTCATGACCTCGCTCGCGCGCGGCCTGGCCGTGCTCAGCGTGTTCTCGCAGCACCCACGCGAAGTGACGATGTCGCAGATCAGCAGCGAGACCGGCATCTCGCGCGCGGCGGTGCGACGCGTGCTCTACACCCTCGGCAAGATGGGCTACGTCGGCGAGCAGGGCCGTGGCTACGTGCTGCTGCCGCGCGTGCTCGGCATCGGTGGTGCCTACGTCGCGTCTTCTTCGATGACCGCCGCGGCGCAACCGGTGCTGGATGCGCTGCGCGACGCCGTGCACGAGTCGTGCTCGCTCGGCGTGCTGGATGGCGACGACCTGCTCTACATCGCGCGTGCCGAGACGGTGCGGATCATGTCGATCGGCCTGCGCGCCGGCAGCCGCCTGCCGGCGTACTGCACCTCGATGGGCCGCGTGCTGCTGGCCGCGCTCCCGCACGACACGCTCGACGCCTACCTGGAACGCAATCCGCTGCGTCCACGCACCGAGCGCACGATCACCCAGCCGCAGGAATTCGCCGAGATGCTGGCGCGGGTGCGACGCGAGGGCTACTCGCTGGTCGACCAGGAGCTGGAAATCGGCCTGCGCTCGATCGCGGTGCCGGTATACGGCCGCGGCGGCAAGGTGATCGCCGCGCTCAACATCGGCACCCAGGCCGGGCGCGTGAACCTGCAGGCGATGCAGACACGCCTGCTGCCGGCGCTGAAGGACGCCGCACAGCGGCTCGGCACACTGCTCAGCTGACCGACGCCGCGCCCTGCGCGGCAGATGCGTGCCGGCCGCTCACTCAGGCCGGTGCGGAATGGCAGGCGACGCAGAGCTTGTTGCCTTCGGTATCCCGGAAATACGCACCGTAATAGTTGGCGTGGTACTCGGGCCGCAGGCCCGGTTGACCTTCGGATGTACCGCCGCTGGCCAGGGCAACAGCGTATGCCTGATCCACAGCCGCTCTGCTGTCGGCAAGAAAGGCGACCATCTGACCATTGCCCGCGTGGTGAGCCTGCTCGTCATGCGGCATGCCGATGAGAAACAGTGGCCGCGGTCCGGGCTGGGACTGCCAGCCAGCCCAGGGACGACTCCGCTCGCAGAAACGCTCCTGCACCCCAAGAACGGGCATCAGGGCCCGATAAAAACCGAGCGCGCGATCGAAGTCTTTGACGCCGACGAAGATATGAGAGAACAAAGCCCGATGCCCTCGCTTGCCTGGTTGATTGCGACGCCCAGCGTTTGCATTCAGCAGCCGCCGGAGGCCGTTCGCTGGATGGTATGCGCCGACAGCTGCACGAGTTTGCCTTGAGGGGCAGTTGCCGAGCTTGATTCTGCAGCCGAGCCGCCTGCGTTTCGTTCGCTACTTCATCTGCTCAGCGCGGCACGCGAACTTCCAACGCGGCCATGACGATCGGCTTGGCCCACTCCGGGGTCTGCGCCAGCTCTTCGGGTGTGATCGGGTAATGGATGCCGGCGCGATCCATTTCCAGCACCACGAACGGTTCGACCTGACCCTCAGCATCGGCCGGACGGCTGTTGTCGTAGACGTGCAGCGCGCTCAGATGCGGAAGCAATTCGATCAGGTTCGCGCGCGATGAATCGTAGCGGGCGCGGATCCTGGCATCGGGGATGTCGTGACCGCCGGCTGCCACTCGCGCGGCTACACGTTCGATATGCAGCTCCACGCTCGACAGCCCGCAGAACCAGATCGTGACCTCGTGGTCAGCGCAGGCTTCACGCAGCAATCGGGGAATCGTGTTCGCGCCGAGCGTGGTCTCGAACGCGTAATCATCGCCATCGGCGATCGCCTGACGCAACCGCCGCGTGCCTTCCTGCCATGCCTCGGCGTTGGCCTCGTCGTGCGGCCAGCCCTGCTCCACCAATCCTCTGGTGAACGCGTCCGGGTTGAACCAGCTCGCCCCGTCCTCGCGCAGCATCGCGCCCAGCAACGAACTCTTGCCGGCGCCATTGACGCCGGCCAGCACCAGGATCTTCGCCACAGGCTAGAGCGAGCCGCCCAAGCTGATCTTCCTGCCCCGACGCGCCGGCTTGCCCAGCGCCCTGGACAGGCTGACGCCATCCTTCAACGAGGCCAGATGCTCATCGAACCTCGACTGCAGCACCTTCAACGACTGCGCGCGCGAAACCGTCGCGGAAGCCGCGTTGGCCTGGCTCACCAGCCGGCGATATTCCTCCGCATCCACCACCACCGCCTCGGGATGATTGTGGTTGGTGATGACCACCGCACCACGCGCGCGCACCTTGCGCATGAGGCTGGGCCAGCCCTTCTGCTTCACGTCGCCGGCGGGGGTCTTTTCCAGCTCAAGCAGGTCCAGGGGGAGTTCCATCGCGCTATCCACTCGGGGGGCTTGCCAGCACCATACGCCGAATTTCCCATTTTGGGAAAAATAGACCTTTTAGCCATTCAGGCCCGGTGCGAATGGCCGGCGCCGCCTCAGCGCGGCCGGCGCAGGAACCCGACGATCGCGTCCACCCAGGCCGCATGCGTGTCCTCGACATGCGCGACGTGGTCGGCATGCGGCAGCGTCACCCAGGTCCGGTCCTCGCTGCCCAGCCGGGCGTAGAGGTGGGCGTTCTCTTCCTGCGTGGCGAGCGGATCGCCGACGCCACGGATCAGCAACACCGGCGTGCCGACCACCCGCTCCGGATGGAACGCGAACTGCTCGGACGCACGCCAGTCTGTCCGTAACGGATCGGCGGCCAGTGCCTGAGCCACGTATGCATCGCGCACCGCCGGCGGATATGCACCTGCGGTGATGAAGTCCGAGGCCGCGCCCTCGGCCGTGGTGCGCTCGCGCGGTGGTTTCGCCGGCGATGCCGACGCCGCGACCGGCACGTCCACGTCATCCGGAAAGCCGTACAGCACCAGCGCCGATACCGCCTTGGGCTGCGCCTGCGCGACCAGCAGCGCGACCCGCGCACCGTTGGAATAACCCAGCAACGCAGGAGGCGGCAACTGCGGATGCCGCGCCGCGACCCAGGCCAGGACTTCTTCAACGTCGGCCACCGCACGATCAGGCGTGTTCCAGCCACTGCGATCGCGCGCACTCGCGCCGTAGCCGCGCAAGTCCAACGCATACGCTGCGTAACCGGCACGCGCCAACGCCGCCAGTACCGAACGCGAATCCGCCGGCTCGCCCGGCACCTGCAGATCAAAGTTCGGCAGCGAACTCCAGGTGCGGCCATGCACCAGCAGGATCGTCCCACGCGGCTGCGCCGGCACCCGCGACCACACCGCCAACGACTGACCGTCGTCAGCCCGCACCTGTGATTCCTGAGTACCCGGCCCCGGTTGTGGGCGGGCTTGCAGGATGAAGGCCAGGAGCAGCAGCAACAGGGCAAGGCTGGCGGTTCTGAGGTTCATGGGGTTCTCGTGGGGTGGCGACGGCGATGGCTAACGGGCTTCCGGTGAGGAAGCATCATCGCGCCTTTCATCTGATGTTGTCATTGCCCTGAGCGATGAAGTCATGCCTCGCGGCGCCATCCGGGCATACGCTCGGCGGCGGCTCGCCAAAGTCCTTCCTTCGTATCGTCGCTGTCGGCTGCAAGCAGGCATTCGCTAAGGCCTGGTCTTGCCGACAATTCGCGTTTTTCCAACTGTCCTCGCTCGAGTTGTATTGGAATCTCTGAGCAATCAGCTCACCCGCGCCGCGTCCAGTGTTTGATCGCCGCATTTTCGAAGATGTGCTGGTCACTGCCGTTGCTCGCGACATCGAGCATGCACCGGGCCAGCTGGCAGCACTCGACGCTGATGTTGTCGGTGAACCGGTCGAGCAGCAACGCGAGTGGCACCAGCATCCGTGCCAGCAGTGGAGGTCGCGTGACGCCGCCCGGTTCGCGAATCATCGCCGGGCGGAAGTTGTATGCATTCGGTGTCAGCTCGCCGAGCGCACGTTCGGTGCGACCCTTGATCTTGCCGTAGTAGACCGAGGTGTTCTCCTGCTGGTCGGCGCGTGAGCCGCTGAGGAAGCAGAAGCGCAGATCCGGATTCGCGGCCAGCATCGCCTTCGCGGCCGCAATGGTGTAGTCGTGGGTGATGCGCACGTACTCGTCGCGGCTCACCGCCGTTTGCGAAATGCCCAGGCACCAGATGCAGGCGTCGGCGTGCAAGGCATCTGGCGGAACGTCGCTGAAGTCGGTGAAGTCGCGCAGCACCACTTCGACAAGCTTGGATTCCTTCCGGCCGAGCGGACGTCGCGTCAGCACGGTGACGCGCTCGATGCTTGGATCGGCGAGTGCTTGCTGCAATACCTCGCTGCCCACAAAGCCGGTGGCACCGGTCAGGATCAGTTTCATACCGCGTTCCCCTCGGCAAACAGACTTTGCGCGCAATCCACGATGGTCTCGCGCGGGAGCAGGAGCAACAGGGCTTCATAGATGGTTCGAAGCATCATGGCGGACCTCGTCGATAGATGTGGCAGGCGCAGACAGCGAGCCTCTGGCAACGTCGCATCATCGCCGTATGCCCTCAGTTTCGTCATTCTCCCCGGCGATAAGGTGAAGAACGGCCAAGGGCAATCCGAGTCCGTGTCCTGAACCAGGAGTTCCTGCGACCGGGTCACCTGTCAACCGTGGTCCAGCGCCTCCAGCGGGTGTCGTGCGGGCAAGCCATCCGCCGAAGGTCATCGGCGGACTGCAGCGTTGAATGACCGGTTTGGCCAACGCGAAAGCGGCGCCGGCCTCCGGTGCGTCTGAGTGGATCTGCGCCTGCGGCGGCACTTCCAATGGCCCGGCCGCTCCTGTGTATCCTTGGGCCAGCCATAAGCCTGAGGTGCACATGGAGCACGCGATCCAGGTTGCCACTTCCCCCACTCGCGGTCGCCTTGCCCGGCGCATCGGCTGGGCCGTGGTGTGGCTGGTACTTGCAACGATCAGCATCAACTTCCTGCTGGCCGTCTACGGCAAGTACCGCCATCTGGACCCGGGTGCCTACACCATGTTCTGGCCGCGGCGAGGATGGTTGTGGACCCATCTTGCCGGCGGGGCGTTGACCATTGTCCTGGGGCCGCTCCAGTTCCTGACGCGTTGGCCACGTGCCTACCCACGCCTGCATCGCTGGATCGGCAGGATCTACATGATCGGCCTGCTCATCGCCTGCACCGGTGCCACCGGACTGATTGCCACCTCGCCATCTCCGATCGAAATCCGTACGGCGTTTGCTTCCACCGCACTGGCATGGCTGACCACAGCCTTGATCGCGCTGATCGCGATCCAGCGTGGCCGGGTGTTGCCGCATCGGCGCTGGATGACCCGCAACTATCTTGTGACGCTCTCTCCAATCACGTTCCGAATATTTCTGCATGGCTTGATCGCGATGAAATTGGCGCCGTCGCCCACGGTGATCTCGATCTTGCTCTGGCTGAGCTGGCTGCTTCCGCTGCTCCTTCATGAAGCGATCCATCGCCTCATTGGCACGGCAAAGAGCGATATCGCTGCGATCGAGTCAGGCCTGCGCGGCTGAAGCATTTTCGCATCGGTTGTTTGCAGGTCGCCGTAGGAGCTGCGTCAGCTGCGACAGGGCTTTCCCGGGAACGCTTCATCGCGGCTGATGGCCCGAGGCCACGTAGACCCGCTCCTACGATTCATGACACGGATCATCAGAAGCAGCCATCTGCGATCGATATCGGCGTCCTCGGGCATCCACGACGATGCTACGAACAGCTCCCGATCACACGCACCACCTTGTTCAGCGCATCATCCAGCGCGCTCATCTCCACCGAACCCAGTGCCAAACGAATCGCGTGCGGCACATGCGGCGAGGTGCAGAACGGCTCGGCGGTGGATACCGATACGTTCTGCTGCATCAAGGCCTTGGCGATCTGGTCGGCTCTCGCATCTTCCGGTAGCGGTAGCCACAGGAAGTACGAGGATGGGTGGCCGATGCCGGGAATGCCGGCGAGGCGTTTTCTGGCCAGTGTCTGGCGAGTGCGCGCGTCGCGGCGCTTGGCGGTTTCCATGCGGGCAACGGTGCCATCTTCGATCCAGCCCGTTGCGATCGCGCTCAACACACCCGGGGTACTCCAGGTCGTCACCCGGATTGCGCGTTCGATCGCCGACACCAATTCCGGCGGCGCGACGACAAAGCCGATGCGCAGGCCGGCTGCGACGTTCTTGGACAATCCGGACACGTATACGGTTCTTTCCGGTGCCCGTTCGGCGAGCGGCGGCGGGGCTTTCTCGACGAGATATGCGTAGGCCGCGTCCTCGATGATGTGCAGGTTGCGTTTGCGTGCGATTGCGATCAGGCGTTCGCGTTCGGAAGCGCCCATGACCCAGCCCAAGGGGTTGTGGAGCGTGGGCATCGTATAGATGGCGCGGACGCGGCGGGTGCGACACAGGCGGTCGAGCGCATCCAGATCCGGACCGGATGCGGTGGCGGGAATCGCCGCCACTTCGATATGCAGCGACTCGGCCAGCGCCTTGAAACCCGGATAGGTCAGCGCGTCGGCGGCCATCACCTCGCCGGGCTTCAGCAGCGCCATCATGGCTACCGCCAATCCATGCTGCGCGCCATTGACCACCAGCACGCGCTGCGCCTCGACATGCAATCCACGATCCAGCAGATGACGGGCGATCACCGCGCGCTCATGCGCTCGTCCCGCATGCGGCTGGTAGCGCAACAGCGCTTCCAGGTCACCCGACAAGGCCAGTTGCCGCAGAGCATTGCGCAGCAGCTCGGCCTGCCCGGGCAGCGAGGGATAGTTGAAGTTGAGATCGGTCACGCCCGCTGCAACCGCCGGCTGATCGACACCCAGGCCGGGCGGCAGCGAGGTCTCGCGGACGAAGGTGCCACGCCCCGTTTCGCCGTTGACCAGGCCCATCGATTCCAGCTCGGCATAGACCCGGCTGGCCGTCACCAAGGCAATGCCGTGCTCGGATGCGAGTTGCCGATGCGTCGGCAGTCGCGTGCCGGGCGGCCGTTTTCCCGAACGGATATCCGCCGCGAAGGCGTCAACCAGTGTCTTGTAGCGTGCCTGGTGCATCGCCCGATGTATGCATGACAATTTTTTGATTGTATCAATCGCAGGTGCATACGATGTGCATCCCCGTACACGCCTGACCCCGCCATGGACCGCACCGCCAGCCTGCCCCCCTCGATCGCGCAGAAGAACCGCAGCGGCTGGATCAACGGGTTTATCGGCGTGCTCATCTTCAGCGGGTCGTTGCCGGCGACGCGCGTGGCGGTGCTGGAGTTCGATCCGGTATTTCTGACGGTGGCGCGGGCGAGCATCGCCGGCCTGCTTGCAGCCTGCCTTCTGCTGTTGTTCAAGCAGCGGCGTCCGACGCGGCAACAGCTGTTGCCGCTGGCGGTGGTGGCGCTGGGGGTCGTCGTCGGATTTCCGCTGCTGACCGCATTGGCACTGCAGCACGTGACCTCGGCGCACTCGATCGTGTTCCTGGGCATGTTGCCGCTCAGCACCGCCGCGTTCGGTGTCGTGCGCGGTGGCGAGCGTCCACCGGCGGCGTTCTGGTTCTTTTCGTTGCTGGGGAGCCTGCTGGTGGTCGGTTACGCACTGTCCCAAGGCCTGACCGTGTCGCCCAAGGGCGATGTACTGATGCTGTTGGCGGTGCTGGTCTGCGGGCTCGGTTATGCGGAAGGTGCGCGCCTGTCCAGAACTCTCGGCGGATGGCAGGTGATCTCGTGGGCGCTGGTGCTCTCGCTGCCGGTGATGGCGGTGCTGGCGTTGGTGCGGCTTCCCGCGTCGTTCTCGGGCATCACCATGCCGGCCTGGATCGGCCTGGCTTACGTATCGCTTTTCAGCATGCTGATCGGATTCGTGTTCTGGTATCGCGGGCTCGCGCAGGGCGGCATCGCGGCGGTCGGTCAGCTGCAGCTGTTGCAGCCGTTCTTCGGACTGGCGTTGGCGGCGACCTTGCTGCATGAGCACGTCAGCATCGGCATGGTCGGCGTGACCGTCGCCGTGATCCTCTGCGTGGTGGGCGCGAAGAAGTTCTCGCGCTGAAGCCTTCCTCCGGGGGTATCCGAAGGAAGGCTCATACCGCAGCTAGTAGAGAACCTTCATCAACAGCGTCGCGGTCACGATCATGATCGCCCCTCCAACGCGGGTGGCGATCTGCGCGAATGCCATCAGACCCATTCGATCAGCAGCCCCAAGGATGGCGACATCACCGGTGCCACCGAGCCCGGAGTGGCATGCCGATACGATGGCTGCCTCGATCGGATACATGTTGAGCCATTTCCCGACGAAGAATCCGCTCGCGATCATCGCGACCACCGTCGTCGTGCAGATCATGATGTAGCCAAGCGTGAGCGATGAAATCAGCTGATCCCAGGACACGAGCATGGCGCCCATCGCCACCAGGATCGCGAAGGTCAGGTTCGTCGCCATGAATCGGTTGATCTGATACGCACCCAGCTCCATTTTCGCCGGGAGCACGCCGGTCAATTTCACGATGACGGCGGTCACGATCATCAGGATCGGACCGGGAATTCCCAGGAACTTTCCGATCACCGCACCGAGGATGAAGAACCCGCACGAGAGGATCAGACCGGCGCCCAGCAGCCCGAGTTCGATCGGCTGATCCACCATCTTGTGGGTCTGTACTCCATCGTCGCCGGTCTTCACCAGGATCCCGTTGCCGCTCAGCGAAGGACGACGCTCGCCGAGCCGCGCAAGCAATCCTGATCCCACGATCGCCACCACGTTGCCCAGCAGGGCAGCTGGCACCATCATCGCGACCAGATCCTCCTGCGGACGATTCAGCATCTCGGCGTAGCCGATCGAAAGCGGCAGCACACCTTCCGCCAGACCGCCGCCGATGATCGGGGTGATGATGAAGAAGTAGGTTTCCTTCGGCGAGTGGCCGAACAGCATGCCCGTCAGGATGCCCGCCGACACCGCGCACAGCGTGCCGATGAACAATGGCACGGCCATCCGGATGAAGCCTTGCACGAGCACCGTCTTGGGCATTCCCAGGATCGAGCCGGTTACCAGGCAGGCGATGAAGAAATACTGGAAATTGGCAGTCTTGAAGGTCGTTCCGACCGCCTTCATGACCGATTCCGGTACCAGCCCGTAGCCCACCAGCGCCGCCGGAACAAACAGGCACAGAATCGCGGTGCCGCCGATCTGCCTCAGCGCCGGAATCGTCTGGCCGAGCTTGCCCAGCAGGAAGCCTGTGAGCATCAGCACACACAGTCCGCCGATGATGTCGTTGGGCAACTTCTCGGCCCAGACCGCAAACGCCGTCACGGCGACTGCCGCAAGGTAGACCGCCAGTGGAAGCGGTCCGATCTTTGTGTGTGTCCAGGAAAGAAGCAGGCCTTTCGGCGCGACCTGCTCCGTGACGTCGGTGACTCTTGACATGCGACCCTCCCATTGTTCGAAGACAGGCACTCCCACTCACCGACGCCTTCCTCGTCAGCGGCTGCGTGAAGCCGGGTGTTCGTGCAGATTCAGCTCAGAAGAGCCATGGATGTTGTTGCCGGTAGCTGTGTTCGAAAGACCTGATCGTCCCGGCGCGCGCGAGAGTCATGCCCACGTTGTCCAGACCTTGAAGCAGCGCTTGCTTTCGAAGTGGTTCGATATCGAAACGGATCTCGCGGCCCACGGCCTCGAGCCGGATGAGCTGCGCCTCCAGATCCACGCTGATCCGGTTCTTTTCCGGTGCGGAAATAACCTCGACGATCTCATCGACCACCGCCGGCTCCAACGTGATCGTCAGCAGGCCATTGTTGCGGCAGTTGTCGTTGAAGATGCCGGCAAAACTGGTTCCGATCAGCGCGCGGAATCCCAGCTGCGACAGCCCCCAGACCGCGTGCTCGCGACTGGAGCCGCAACCGAAGTTCGGGCCGACCACAAGGAAGCGCGCGTCCTGGTAACCCGGCTGGTTGAGGATGAAATCTGCGCGTGGCCGTTCACCATCGAAGCGCAGCAGGTTGAAGACACCGATATCCAACCCGGCTCTATCGACACCCTTGAGGAACGTCTTCGGCATGATCACGTCGGTATCGACGTTGCTCTTCGGGAATGGCGCAGCCACACCGGTAACTTGCCTGAATGCCTCCATCTCAGTTCTCCCGCTGGAAGCTACGTACATCGGTGATGTGCCCGCAAACGGCGGCAGCCGCGACCATGGCCGGGCTCATGAGATGTGTTCTGGCACCGGCGCCCTGACGCCCTTCGAAATTCCGGTTGGTCGAAGAGGCGCAACGATCACCGGGCGATAACACGTCATCGTTCATCGCCAGACACATCGAACATCCTGACTGTCGCCACTCAAATCCGGCCGCTTCGAACACCGCCGCGACGCCCTCGCGCTCGGCCTGCATGCGAACGGCAGTAGAACCGGGCACGACGATCGCGCGAACCCAATCCGCGACCTGTCGCCCCGCCAGGACCTTGGCCGCATCCCGCAGATCCTCGATTCGCGAGTTCGTGCAAGAGCCGATGAACGCATGACTGATCGGCAGAGCGGCCAACGCGACACCGGGACTCAACCCCATGTATTCGAGAGCTCTGCTCGCCGCACGCTTGCGGGTCGGATCGCTCTCCATTTCCGGATCGGGGACTTGCGCGGTGACGAACGTGGCCTGATCGGGGCTCGTACCCCAGGTCACCATCGGTGCCACTTCGGCAACATCAAGTACGAACTCGCGATCGAACACCGCGTCGGAATCGCTCGCCAGGGTTTTCCACTGCGCCCTGGCCTTGTTCCAGAGCTCGCCAGTTGGTGCGCGTGGTCGGCCTTCGATGTAGTCGAACACCTTCCGATCAGGCGCGATCACCGCGCCACGCGCCCCCGCTTCCACGATCATGTTGGCGAGCGTCATGCGCGCCTCCACGGACATGGCCTCGATCGCCTCACCGGTAAACTCGACAGCATGACCGGCGGCACCATCCGCACTGATCCGTCGGATCACCTCCATCACCACATCCTTGGAGGTCACGCCCAGGCCCAGCCTGCCCTTCAGCGTGATGCGCATGTTTTTCAGGCGCTTGTACACCAGCGTCTGCGTGGCCAGGTAGTGCTCGATGTCGGACGTGCCGATACCGAAGCCGAGCGCACCCAACGCGGCATAGGACGTCGTATGACTGTCTCCGGCCGCGACCACCATCCCCGGCAGCACGAGCCCTTGCTCCGGCGCCACTACATGCTCGATCCCCTGCCGCGGATCGAGGACATCAAACAGCTCGATGCCAAAATCGCGTGCGTTCTCGGCGAAGTACGCCACTTGGCGCGCGCCACCGGGATCAGGCATCGCCGCGATACGTCGCGGAGCGGTTGGGTTCACGTGATCCACCACCATCAACGCGGCCTTGGGATTCCACACCGGCCGCCGCGCCTCGCGGAGTCCAGTGAACGCCTGCGGGCTGGTGTACTCGTTGAGGATCGTGCGATCGATGTACAGCAGGACTTCGCCCGGCCCATCGAGTTCTGCCACCGTATGGGTATCGACGATTTTGTCGTAGAGGGTTCTCGGGCGAGTCATGTCGTCTGGGTATGCACCTGGAGTCAGGTCGCCATCTGACCCCAGCGCTGGCGGAAGCTCCAATGCCGTCTCAGAATGGCAGCATGCGCCAGGCACATGGCGCGATGCACAAAGGTGTGGAGCAGCGCGTGATCATCGAATGGTTGAAGGATCTGTTGGCCGTCATCGAGACCGGTAACTTTTCACGTGCGGCCGAATCACGCCACGTGACACAGCCCGCGCTGAGCCGCCGCATTCAGGCGCTGGAAGAATGGGTTGGCGCCACACTGCTGATCCGGACCAGCCAGAAGGTCGTGGTTTCCCCGGCCGGCGAGAGCTTCCGGGTGACGGCGGAGGAAGTCTTGCGTCGACTCGAATCGGGGAGGCATGAAGCACGCGAGCAGGAACATGGCGTGGTCGACCGGCTCAGTTTCGCCGCGACCAACGCGCTGGCGTTGACGTTCTTTCCGGCCTGGCTACGCGAGCTGGAAGCGGCCCACCCGTTCGTGGCCAACATCGAGCTGATCGCGAACCACATGGAGGCCTGCGAGCGTGTCATGTTGCAGGGTGGCGCGCAGTTCCTGCTGGGGCACCACTATCCTGGCGTCGCCACGCTGCTGGCACCTGCACAGTTTTGTTCGCACAAGGTGGGACAGGACGTGCTGATCCCGGTGGCAGCGCCTGCGGCCACTGACGGCCAGCCGATGTACCGACTGCCTGGATGCGCGAACGAACCTCTGCCCTATCTGTCCTATCGTCCCGAATCAGGCATGGGGCGCATCGTCACCGCGGTTCGCACGCGCTCATCGCAAGCCGCCTTTCTCAGAGCAACCTTCACCTCCCACCTCGCCAAACTGCTCGTGCAGATGGCCATCGATGGCCGAGGCATGGCATGGCTGCCCGAGAGCCTGATCGACGAGCACCTTGAGAAGGGCGAACTGGTTCGTGCCGGAGACAAGACCTGGGACATCCCGATGGAAATCCACGTATTCCGTTCACGGGACCGCCTGACCACTACCGCAGAGCGCTTCTGGGAAGCGATCCTTGCGGCGAAGGCATGATCCGCGTTCGCCCGGGCACACGAAACACGGTCGGCACGCGTGCCCGGCTCAGCCGGAAGCCATCACGCGTCCGTGATGTTGTCTGTCAGCCTTCGGCCGCCTGCTCTTCCAGAATCGGCTTGGCCAGCGCGAAGGCGTGGTTGGCGGCCGGCACGCCGCAGTAGATCGCCGACTGCAGCAGCACTTCCTTGATCTCATCGGCGGTCACGCCGTTGTTGCGCGCGGCGCGGATGTGCAGCTTGAATTCCTCGTCGTGGCCGCGCGCGACCATCATCGCGATGGTCAGCAGCGAGCGGGTGTGGCGCGGCAGGCCTTCGCGCGTCCATACCGTGCCCCAGGCGGTGCGGGTGATGAATTCCTGGAACTCGCTGGTGAACTCGGTACGCGCGTCGAGCGAGCGCTGCACGTGCGCGTCGCCGAGCACCTCACGGCGGACTTTCAGGCCGGCTTCGTAGCGTTCGTTTTCGTTCATGGCAATGTTCCTGCGAATGGCGGTTGTACATCGTAGGAGCGGCTTCAGCCGCGAGGGCTTTACCGGTAAAGCCCATCGCGGCTGAAGCCGCTCCTACGGTTGATGGTCAAGACTGGAGGAATCCGAGCAGTAATGCGTTGAAATCCTGCGGCGACTCCAGGTTGCAGATATGGCGACCATGTACCTGCGCGAAGCGGCCGTTGGCGACGTGGCTGGCGATGAACTGCAGGTCATGCGGCGGGCACACCGGATCGTCGTCACCGGCGATCGCCAGCACCGGCGTAGTGATGCCTTGCAGCGTGTCGCGGAAATCGGCCTGCGCGACCGCGTTGCAGCAGCCGATGTAGCCCTCGCGCGAGGTCTCCAGGAAGCTGCCGACGATCTCGTCCACCACCAGCGGGTGCGCGTTGACGAAGTCCGGCGTGAACCAGCGTTGCACCGTGCCTTCGGCCAGCGCGATCAGGCCGTGTTCGCGCACCTGTTCGATACGCTGCGCCCAGCCCTCGGCGTTGCCGATCTTCGCAGCGGTGGCGGACACGACCAGGTGTTGCAATCGAGTGGCGGCGTTCAGGCCAAGCCACTGCCCGGTCAGGCCGCCGATCGACAGGCCACAGAAGTGCGAACGCTCGATGCCGAGTACATTCCACAACGCCAGCACGTCGCGACCCAGGTCGGCGATCTCGTAGAGACCGTGCGGGGTGTCGGACTGGCCGTGGCCACGACGGTCGTAGCGCAGGATGCGGTAATGCGGCGTCAGCGCTTCGAGCTGCGCATCCCACATGTGCACGTCGGTACCCAGCGAATTGCAGAACGTCAGCCAGGGGGCATCCTCGCGACCCTCGATGCGGTAGTGCAGGCGGTGGGTGGACAGGTCGGCAAACGGCATGGCAGGACTCCGTGGAGGCGAAGACGTCAGGAAGTGGGGCGCGCGGCGAGCACGCGGTCGATCCAGGTATCGGCCATGCCGCGCCAGCTGTCCGGCGCGAACAGCGCGTCCAGTTCGGCGGACGACAGGCAGGCAGTGACGCGTGGTTCTGTGGCCAGCACTTCACGCAGTGGTCGTGCCTCGGCCAGCGCGCGCTTCGCCGCGGCTTCGACCAGTTGATGTGCATCGTGCTTGCCCAGGTGCGCAGCCAGCGCGACGGTAGCGGCCTCGGCGTACAACAGGCCACCGTGGCTGCCGAGGTGCTCGCGCATGCGTGCGCGATCGAGTTGCAAGCCATCGACGACGATGCGCATCTGCGCGAGGCTGCCGGCGGCCAGCCGTACCAGCTCCGGCAGGGTCTGCCATTCGGCGTGCCAGGCGCCGGCGGCGCGTTCGTGTTCCTGCAACAGCGCGGCGTAAAGCGTGGACACCAGACCGGGTGCGCGCGTGGCGGCCGCAATCGCAGCCACACAGCCCACCGGATTGCGTTTGTGCGGCATTGCCGAGGAACCGCCCTTGCCCGCACCGGAGGGCTCGAACGCCTCGGCTACCTCGGACTGCATCAGCAGCACCACGTCGCGTGCAAGCTTGCCGAGCGCACCGATCAGCAAGGCAAAGGCACTGCCGATTTCGACGATGCGATCGCGCGCGGCATGCCACGGCAACACCGGCAGCGGCAGACGCAGCTCCTCGGCGAGTGCCTGTGCGACATCGAGACCGCGATCCTGCAGCGAAGCCAGCGTGCCGGCCGCGCCACCGAACTGCAGCACCAGTGCATCCTCACGCAGCCGCAGCAGGCGTTGCCGGGCGCGTTGCAGAGCATCCAGCCAGCCAGCGGCCTTCAGTCCGAAAGTGACGGGGACCGCCTGTTGCAGCAGCGTGCGTCCTGGCAACCCGGTGTCGCGCTCGTTCGCGGCCAGTGCGGCAAGGCTGTCGCACAGCGCATCCAGTCGCGGCTGCAGCGCATCCAACGCAGCGCGCACCTGCAGCACGCTGCCGGTGTCGATGATGTCCTGACTGGTGGCGCCCCAATGCACCCAGCGCGCGGCCTCGGCATCCGCGACCTTGACCTGCGCGGTGAGCGCCTTGACCAGCGGGATGGCGGGATTACCGGCGAGCGCCGTGGCGATGCCGAGTTCGGCGATGTCGTAGCTGGACGCATCGCTGGCAGCGGTGATCGCAGCGACGGCCGCCTGCGGGATCACCCCGCAACGTGTCTCGGCCCGCGCCAGTGCGGCCTCGAAGTCCAGCATGCCTTGCAGACGCGCGCGATCGGTGAACAGCGCGTCGATGTCGGGATCACCGAACAGGGAACCGAGGAGGGAGTCGGAGGTTGTCATCGACGAATGAGTCTATTCGGAAGAGGCAAGGATGCCGGAAGCGGGGTTAGGACGGTGTTGCGTGTGTGGCATGCGGCGGGCTGGAGCGATGTCTTGCGGGATTGTGAGCCGGGGGACTGACGTTTTGCGGAAAGTCGCTGGGTCCCCGCCTCCGCGGGGACGACGGTAGAGAGATGGCTGTTGCCTCTGCCTCTGCCTTTGCCTCTGCCCTTGCCCTTGTCGTTGCTGTTGCTGTTGCTGTTGCTGTTGCTCGTGATTTTGCTTTTGCTCTTTGCTCTTCCGGGGCCCCCATCCACAGCGGCGGAGACGGCGGGAATAACCCCGAAGGGGCGACGCACATGGATGTGCGTCGTTTTCTGCCGCGACAGGAGGTCGCGTCAGAAAATCCCGTCGGCGTAGCGGACCCGTAGCGCAGCGAAGGGCGCGAGGACTGGGGCGTACTTTCTTTGGGTTACCTTTCTTTGCACGAGCAAAGAAAGGTAACTCGCTCCGAAGGAGCGAAAGCCTTTGCCCTTGCCCTTGGTCGCAGCTTCAACCAAAAACCCGCAACATCACCAGGAAAGCCCGTCGGGACTGAAGTCCCTCCCACAGGTAATCCCGCTCCAGAAAGTCAGGTAAAGCCCCATCGCGGCTGATGGCCCGAGGCCACCCAGAGCCGCTCCTACAGTCAAGACCACGCCCACCCACATCACTCAATAACTGAAAAACGCCGTCTCCCGCTCACCCTGCATATACACATCCCACTGATATGTCCCCGGCGCCACCCGCCGAGCCACCAACGTCGCACGCCGCTCAGCCGGCACCAACGCCAACACCTCATCCTCGGCATTGGATGCCTCATCCGAGAAATACAGCCGCGTCGGCACCGCCTTCAGCAGCCCGCGCATGAACACCAACACCACCAGATGCGGCGCCTGCGCGCCCTTACGCCCAGGCACGCGACCCGGCTTGATCGTGCTGAAGGCAAAACGGCCGTCTTCCGTGGTCGGCACCCGACCCCAGCCGTCAAAGGCGGGATCGTGCTCGCCATGCCGCGGATCTTCGCGATGCGCGTAGATGCCATCGGCATCGGCCTGCCAGATCTCCAGCACCGCATCGCTCACCGGCACGCCATTGCCATCATGGATGACGCCGCTGATCTCAACACGCTCGCCCTTGGCCAAAGCCGGCGCGATCTCGGTACGGTAAAGCGGTTCCAGGCCCAGGCGGTAGTACGGGCCGACGGTCTGCCACGGGGTCGATTGGAAACTCATGGCATCACTCCCAGACGGTCATCTTGCGGCCACGCAACACGATGTCGAAGCGGTAGGCCAGGGCGTATTCGTTGATCGCATTCTCCCAGTCGAATGCCGACACCATCCGCGCCTTGGCCTTCTCGTCCTCGACGCAGTTGTAGATCGGGTCGTACGCCAGCATCGGGTCGCCCGGGAAATACATCTGCGTGACCAGGCGCTGGCCGATGCCGTCGCCATGCAGCGAGAAATGGATGTGCGCCGGGCGCCAGGCGTTGTAGTGGTTGCGCCACGGATACGAGCCCGGCTTGATGGTCTTGAAACGGTAACGACCGTGCTCGTCGGTCAGCACCTGGCCGGTGCCCTTGAAGTTGGGATCGATCGGGGCGTCGTGCTGGTCGCCCTTGTGCAGGTAACGACCGGCGGCGTTGCACTGCCACACCTCGACCACGGTGTTGCGGACCGGCTTGCCGTTCTCGTCGAGCACGCGGCCGGACACGATGATGCGCTCGCCGAGCGGCTGGCCGGGGAAGCCGGCGGTGAGGTCCGCGCCTTGCTCGCCCAGGGTCAGACGGTCCAGCGTCGGGCCGGTGACTTCCGACAGCGTCACCGGGATCGCGATCGGGTCGCGGGTGGGGCCGCGCAGCACCGTGGACGCGTACGAGGAATGGATGAAAGGTGGTTGCGTGCCCGGATACGGCTTGCGATAGCCGAGCAATGGTTCAGTGGTGGAATCGCTCATGTTGCTCCTCCCGGTTGGCTCCGCGTGGAAGCCTGGTTGGTCTTCTACTTCTAGCTTTTCGTAGGAGCGGCTTTAGCCGCGATGGGGCTTTCATGCACGCAGGTCCCTGTGCAAAAGCCCGCACATCCATGTGCGGGGATTCAATCGGGAAAGCTCCATCGCGGCTAAAGCCGCTCCTACAGATTCGGTCAGACCCGCTCGATCGCCAACGCTACGCCCTGGCCGACACCAATACACATCGTCGCCAGACCGCGCTTGCCGCCGCTGGCTTCCAGCTGGCGCAGCAGGGTCAGCGCGATGCGTGCGCCGCTCGCGCCGAGTGGATGGCCGAGCGCGATCGCGCCGCCATTGGCGTTGACGTGCGCGGCATCGTCGGCGACGCCCAGCTCACGCAGGCAGGCCAGCCCTTGCGCGGCGAAGGCTTCGTTCAGTTCGATCGCGTCGAAGTCCTCGATCTTCAGACCCAGCCGCGCCAGCAGCTTGCGCGTGGCCGGCACCGGACCGATGCCCATGTAACCCGGCTCGACGCCGGCGCTGGCGAATCCGAGCACGCGCGCACGCGGGGTCAGGCCAAGCGCCTGCACCTGCTCGCCTGAAGCCAGCAGCAGCGCCGCGGCACCATCGTTGATACCCGAAGCATTGCCGGCAGTGACCGTGCCCGGCTGGCGGAAGATCGGTTTGAGCCTGGCCAGCGCTTCCAGCGTGGTGTCGGCGCGAGGATGTTCGTCGCGCGCGACCTCGATGGTCTCGCCACGCTTCTTGCCCGGCACCGTCACCGGCACGATCTCGTCGTCGAAGAAACCCGCCGCCTGCGCGGCCGCGGTGCGTTGCTGGCTGCGCAGCGCCAACGCGTCCTGATCCTCGCGCGAGACACCATGGCGCTCGGCGACGTTCTCGGCGGTCTCGCCCATCAGCTCGACACCGTACAGACGCTTCAGCTCGGGATTGATGAAGCGCCAGCCCATCGTGGTGTCCTCGATGATCTGGTCACGCGCGAACGGCGTGCTGGCCTTGCCCATCACGTAGGGCGCGCGCGACATCGACTCGACACCGCCGGCGATCGCCAGGCCGAGTTCGCCGGCGCGGATGCCGCGCGAGACAATCCCGATCGCGTCCAGTCCCGAGCCGCACAGACGATTGACCGTGCTGCCCGGCACCGTCACCGGCAGCCCGGCCAGCAGCAGGCTCATGCGCGCGACATTGCGGTTGTCCTCGCCGGCCTGGTTGGCACAGCCAAGGTAGACGTCCTCGATCAGCACCGGATCCAGCTGCGGATGACGCGCCAGCAGCGCTTTCAGCGGCACCGCGCCGAGGTCGTCGGCACGCACGCCGGACAAGGCGCCGCCGTAGCGCCCGATCGGCGTACGAATGCCGTCAATGATGTAGGTATCGCTCATCTGCGCTCTCCTCAGGCAGCCATCGTCAGTGGCAGGCCGGTCAGGCGCTGCAGGTCTTCCAGCGACACGCCATCGATGGTCTCGATGACGGACGCACCTTCTTTGCCGACCGCGAACACGCCCAGGTCGGTATACACACGCGACACGCAACGCAGGCCGGTCAGCGGGTAGCTGCACTCGGTCACCAGCTTGCTCTCGCCGCTCTTGGTCAGCAGGTCCATCATCACGAACACGTCCTTGGCACCGATCGCCAGGTCCATCGCGCCGCCGACCGCAGGAATCGCGCCGGGCGCACCGGTGCTCCAGTTGGCCAGGTCGCCCTGCACCGAGACCTGGAACGCGCCGAGCACGCATACGTCGAGCCGGCCGCTGCGCATCATCGCGAACGAATCGGCGTGGTGGAAATAGCAGCCGCCGGTCAGCAGCGTCACCGGCTGCTTGCCGGCGTTGATCAGGTCCGGATCTTCCTGGCCGGGCGGCGGCGCCGGGCCCATGCCGAGCACGCCGTTCTCGCTGTGCAGGAAGATTTCCTTGTCGGCCGGCAGGAAGTTGGCGACCGTGGTCGGCAAGCCGATACCGAGATTGACGTAGGCCCCCTCGGGAATATCGCGGGCCACACGCTGGGCGATCTGTTCGCGGCTCAAACGGTTCATGCGACCTCCCAGGCGGCGACCACGCGTTGCACGAAGATGCCCGGGGTGACCACCACCTCCGGGTCCAGTTCGCCGAGCGGTACGACCTGCGCGACCTGCGCGATCGTGCAGCCAGCCGCCATCGCCATCAGCGGGCCGAAGTTGCGCGCGGTCTTGCGATACACCAGGTTGCCCCAGCGGTCGCCCTTGTCGGCCTTGATCAACGCGAAATCGGCACGGATCGGATATTCGAGCACGTAGTGGCGGCCATCGATCTCGCGCGTCTCCTTGCCGTTGGCCAGCTCGGTGCCGTAACCGGTCGGGGTGAAGATCGCGCCCAGGCCATTACCCGCCGCGTGGATGCGCGCGGCCAGGTTGCCCTGCGGCACCAGCTCCAGTTCGATCTCGCCGGCGTGATAGGCCGCATCGAAATGCTGCGAGTCGGTCTGGCGCGGGAACGAGCAGATGATCTTGCGCACGCGCTTGTGCTTGATCAGCGCGGCCAGCCCGGTCTCGCCGTTGCCGGCGTTGTTGTTGACGATGGTCAGCCCGCGCGCGCCCTGCGCGATCAGTGCGTCGATCAGTTGGTCGGGCATGCCGGCCGTGCCGAAGCCACCGATCATCACGGTGGCACCGTCATGGATGTCGGCCACGGCAGCCTCGAACGACACTACGGTCTTGTCGATCACGGCGCCGCTCCTGCAGGGCGATACCCGGAAACCGGATCCATGCCGGCCACATTGTTTACTGACACGTCAGATGTCTCCCACTGGTGCGACGCGGCGCCAGGCGCCGTTTCGCCGGGTTGGTTGAAGCTCCGTTGCAATGAAAGACGTCTGGCCATGCCGCCATCTTCCCTCGCGGGGGCAGGGCGACACGTTAGGCCGAGTGTCCCGCGCGGTCAATTCGATAATCGGCTAATAAAATCGATTATCGAACAATTTATATGCTGCACTGCAGCGCGGCGTCGCGGCGCCGGATGTAGCCGGAATCGATGTTCCGCGTTCGACGCGGCATTCGATGGCGACACCAGGAAAACCCGTCGCGGCTGACGCCGCTCCTGCATGAAGCGCGCGAGCATGCGTTTGCATCCTTGCCCGCTTCGGCGATGATCGTCGCATGGAGACATCTGGACACACGGTCGGCCTGCCGCCGGCGCTGAATCCACGGCAGGAGCAGATGGTGGCGCTGGTGCGCCAGCAGGGCTACGCCGAGGTCGAAGGGCTGGCGGCACACTTTGCGGTGACGCCGCAGACCATCCGTCGCGACATGACGCTGCTGTGCGATGCCGGGCTGCTGCGCCGCTACCACGGCGGGGTCAGCCTGCCTTCCAGCGTGGAGAACGTCGCCTACGCCGCGCGCCAGGCACTGCACGCACCGGAGAAGCAGCGCATCGCCGCGACGCTGGCCGGGCACATCCCCGACCACGCCTCGCTGTTCATCAACCTCGGCACCACCAACGAGGCGGTGGCGCGTGCCTTGATGCGCCATCGCGGGCTGCGGGTGATCACCAACAACCTCAACGTCGCGGTGATGATGAGCGCCAATCCGAGCTTCGAGGTGATCGTTGCCGGCGGCGTGGTGCGTGGCCGCGATCAGGGTGTGACCGGCGAGGCGACGATCGAGCTGATCCGCCAGTTCAAGGTCGACTTCGGGGTGATCGGCATTTCCGGTATCGATCTGGATGGCGCCCTGCTCGACTTCGACTACCAGGAAGTGCGGGTCGCGCAGGCGATCATCGAGCATTCGCGGCGCGTGCTGCTGGCCGCCGATCACAGCAAGATCGGCCGCAACGCGCTGGTGCGGCTGGGTCCGCTGGCCCAGGTGCAGGACTGGTTCACCGATCGCGCACCGCCGCCGGAGCTGCGCGCCGTGGTGGATGCCGCCGAGACGCGCGTGCACGTGGCCGCCGAAGAATCGTAGCCGAGCGCCGCACGGGATCCCGTAGGAGCGACTTCAGTCGCGATGGCTTTACCGGGACAACGCCTTCGCGACTGAAGTCGCTCCTACAAGGCGCCAAGGAAACGTCGCTTAAAAACGGCGATCCAGCACCTTTCGTCGGGAAAATTGACAGGAGGTCGCGTCCTGGCGAGAACGCCAGGCATTCCTGCGGAATGACCTCCCGCGCCACGTGTTCGTTCGAACATTTTGTTCGGAGCGGCTGGCCGGAGCCGGAATACCGTCCCGTAGCCCCCTATCCAGGCGAATAAGGGCTCGGGCTTGGCATAACAACGAAGCCAACAGGCCTTCACACCCAGAAAACGGTCGCATGTTATGTTCGAATTTGTTCGAATTTGATTGTTATTAATTCGTTCTGTTTCGACCGTAGAGAGTGATGCGATGACCGACAGTTACGACCTGCTGGTGATAGGCGGCGGCATCAACGGCGCGGGTATCGCGCGCGACGCGGCCGGGCGCGGGCTGTCGGTGTGCCTGTGCGAGCAGGACGACCTGGCCTCACATACCTCCAGCGCCAGCACCAAGCTGATCCACGGCGGGCTGCGCTACCTGGAGCAGTACGAATTCGCGCTGGTCGGCAAGGCGCTGGCCGAGCGCGAGGTACTGCTGCGATTGGCACCGCACATCATCTGGCCGCTGCGCTTCCTGCTGCCGCACCAGCCGCACCTGCGGCCGGCGTGGATGATCCGCGCCGGGCTGTTCCTGTACGACCATCTCGGCCGCGGCCGGCGCAGCCTGCCGCGCTCGCGCCGGGTGTCGCTGCACGATCACGCGGTGGGACGCCCGCTGCAGGAGGAACTGCGCACCGGCTTCCTGTATTCCGACGCCTGGGTGCAGGACGCGCGGCTGGTGGTGCTCAACGCGATGGACGCGGCACGCCGCGGCGCGCGGGTGTTCACGCGCACGCGCTGCATCGGTGCCTGGCGCGATGACAACCACTGGCATGCGGAACTGGAAGATGAGCGTGGCCGTCGCACGGTGCGGGCGCGGGCACTGGTCAACGCCACCGGCCCGTGGGCGGCGCATTTCCTCGAACTGATCCCGTCGTTGACGCACAAGCACAGCCTGCGACTGGTCAAGGGCAGCCATATCGTGGTGCCACGGCTGTTCGATCACGACCATGCCTACATCTTCCAGCAACCGGACCGGCGCATCGTGTTCGCGATCCCCTACGAAAACGACTTCACCTTGATCGGCACCACCGACGTCGATTACGAAGCCGATCCGTCCGCGCCGCGCATCGACGCGGACGAAGTGGTGTACCTGTGCGATGCGGTCAACCTGTACTTCCGCCAGCAGATCACGCCGCAGGACGTGGTGTGGAACTACAGCGGCGTGCGTCCGCTGCTCGATGACGCCGAGGACAACGCGGCCGAGGTCACCCGTGACTACCACCTGGACCTGGTCCGCGACGGGCCGCCGCTGCTCAACGTGTTCGGCGGCAAGCTGACCACCTACCGCAAGCTGGCCGAAGAAGCCGTCGACCGGCTCGGCCATGCGCTGGGCACGCGTGCACGCGCCTGGACCGCGCGCGGCAAACCCCTGCCCGGCGGCGAAAAGCGCGACATCGCCGCGCTGCTGGAATCGCTGCGCACACGCCGGCCCTGGCTGCCGGCGGCGATGGCGCAGCGTCTGGTGCGCAACTACGGCACGCTCAGCGAGACGGTGCTCGGCGACGCCAAGGCGCTGGACGAGCTGGGTCGCCACTTCGGCGCCGACCTGTACCAGGCCGAGGTGGATTACCTGTACGAACACGAATGGGCGCGCACCGCCGAAGATATCCTCTGGCGACGCAGCAAGCTCGGACTGCGCATGGATGCAAACGGACATGCGCAACTGGAAAACTATCTACGAACGGTCGCAACCGCCCCCGCCGCAAGCGAGAGCGTGCACGCCTGACCCGAACCATCGGAGCGGCCGGGAGGGCCGACCGCTCCGATGTTCCCCCGGCCACCATGCCGGATCGACAACCGCAGTCACCGTGGAGGGCAGCTGAGATGAAGCACCAGGACACCGCCGGCGAATGCGCCGGCCCGGCGCGGCCACGTGGCCGGGAGCGCCTTGCATGAACCGGCAACTGCTCGGCGAATTGATTTCCGAAGCGATCGCGATGGTGATCATCATCGGCCTCGGCAACTCGGTGGCGGCGATGTACATCCTCTACGACCCCAGCCCGTACCAGCACGCCTACTGGGGCGTGTGCATCGCCTGGGGCATGGCGGTGACGATCGCGATCTACGCCACCGGCTCGGTCTCCGGCACCCACGCCAACCCGGCGGTGACGCTGGCACTGGCGCTGTTCCGCGGCTTCTCGTGGCGCAAGGTGCTGCCGTACTGGGCCGCGCAGGTGCTCGGTGCGTTTCTCGGCGCGGCGATCGTCTACCAGCTGTATGGCCCGGTGATCGATCACTACAACCAGGTGCAGGGCCTGACCCGCGCCGCCGGTGGCGCCGCCGGCGTGTTCTTCACCGCGCCGGGCCTGGCGGTGACACCGCTGCATGCGCTCGGCGATCAGGTGATCCTGACCGCGTTCCTGGTATTCGGCATCTTCGCGATCACCGAGCAGTTCAACGAGGCCGCACCCAGCGCCAATTCCGGCGCGCTGATCATCGGCCTGCTGATAGCGACGATCGGTGCCTCGATGGGTTACCTGGAGGCGTGGGCGATCAACCCCGCGCGCGACTTCGGACCGCGTCTGTTCGCGTTCCTGGCCGGTTGGAACGAAGCCGCATTGCCGGCCAAGGACAACTACTGGTGGATACCGATCGTCGGTCCGTTGATCGGCGGCCCGATCGGCGCGGCAGCCTACCAGTGGTTGATCTACCCGTTCCTGCCGGCGCGCTTGCGCCACCTGCAGCAGCATCCGTCGCACCGCGATCTGCGCTGACCCCAGCGCCGGCCGCGCAGCCGGCGCTCCTCACCGATTTCCGCCGCGCCATGCCGCCGGCACCGTCTTCCAGGAGCATCCTCATGGAGAAGCAGTTCGTCCTCGCGATCGACCAGGGCACCACCAGCTCGCGCGCGATCCTGTTCGACCGGCATGGCCGCATCGCCGGCGTCGCCCAGCGCGAGTTCTCGCAGATATTCCCGCAGCCGGGCTGGGTCGAGCACAACCCGCGCGAGATCATGACCAGCGTCTACACCACGATCACCGAGCTGCTCAACAACGCGCAGATCGACGCGCGTGCGATCTCCGGCATCGGCATCACCAACCAGCGCGAGACCACGGTGGTGTGGGACCGCGCCACCGGCCAGCCGATCTACAACGCAATCGTGTGGCAATCGCGCCAGACCAAGGACATCTGCGAGCAGCTCGAGGCCGACGGCCATGCCGAGCAGGTGCGCGCCAAGACCGGGCTGCTGATCGACGCTTATTTCTCCGGCACCAAGGTCAAGTGGATCCTCGATCACGTCGAAGGTGCACGCGAACGCGCACAGCGCGGCGAACTGGCGTTCGGCACGATCGACAGCTGGTTGATCTGGAACCTCACCGGCGGGCAGGTGCACGTCACCGATTACAGCAACGCCTCGCGCACGCTGATGTACGACATCCACAAGCTGCGCTGGGACGAAGACCTGCTCGCAATGCTCGACGTGCCGGCCTCGATGCTGCCGGAGGTGCGTTCCTCCAGCGAAATCTATGGCCAGACCCAGCCGCAGTATTTCTACGGCGAGAACGTGCCGATCGCCGGCATCGCCGGCGACCAGCAGGCGGCGCTGTTCGGGCAGGCCTGTTTCGAACCGGGCATGGCCAAGAACACCTACGGCACCGGCTGTTTCATGCTGATGAACACCGGCGAGCGTGCGGTCGCCTCCGACAACGGCCTGCTGACCACGATTGCCTGGGGCGTGGACGGCAAGGTCGAGTACGCGCTGGAAGGTTCGATCTTCGTCGCCGGCTCGGTGGTGCAGTGGCTGCGCGACGGCCTGCGCATGCTCGGCAAGGCCAGCGACTCGCAGGCCTACGCCGAGCGCGCCGGTGACAATGGCGGCGTGTATTTCGTACCGGCGTTCGTCGGCCTGGGCGCGCCGTACTGGCGCAGCGACATCCGCGGCGCGGTGTTCGGGTTGACCCGCGGCACCACCAAGGAGCATTTCATCCGCGCCGCGATCGAATCGATGGCCTACCAGACCCGCGACGTGCTCGGCGCGATGCAGGCCGACAGCGGCATCGAACTGAAGGAGCTACGCGCCGACGGTGGCGCGATCGCCAACGATTTCATGGCGCAGTTCCAGAGCGACATCCTCGACGTGCCGGTATTGCGCCCGCAGGTCGCCGAGACCACCGCGCTTGGCGCGGCCTATCTTGCCGGCCTCGCCACCGGCTTCTGGTCCAGCCGCGAGGAGATCGCACAGCAGTGGGCGGTCGACCGTCGCTTCGAACCGAAGATGGACGCGGCAAACCGCGAACAGCTATACGCAGGCTGGAAGCAGGCGGTGGATGCGACGTTGGGGTTTCGGGTCAAGTAAGGCCATGCACATCGGTGGTGTCGCGTACTCACGGAAACGACAAACGCCCTACCGTAGAGCGAAGCTTGTGCTTGCATCCCTTTTTAGGGGCTCCGCTGAGGCCTTCCCAGTCCCTTCCCGCCCCCAGACGTCGTCCCCGCGCAGGCGGGGACGACGATCGTTTTTCCATCGCGACAGTTGAGATTGCGGGCCAGATAGCGTGAGAGCTGCTGCGGAGCTGAGCGCATCCCGCCAACGCCTAACGCCGACCGGCCGCCATCTCCAGCGGCAAACCTGCGTAGTTCTCGGCGATCGTGGCGCGACCACCCGGGCTACCCAGCAGATAGTCCAACTCGGCTTCGTGCAGGCGCCGCTCGAACGCATCTTCGTCGGGGAAGACGTGCAGCATCGTGGTCATCCACCACGAGAAACGCACCGCCTTCCATACCCGCTTCAGTGCCAGCTCCGAATAGCGACGCAGCGGTGCGTCGTCCCCATCCTGCCGCGCCTGCACGAACAGCGAAGCAAGCAGACCGACATCACCCGCCGCCAGGTTCAGACCCTTGGCACCGGTCGGCGGCACGATATGCGCGGCATCACCGGCCAGGAACAGGCGGCCGTACTGCATCGGTTCGACCACATAGCTGCGCAGCGGCGCGATGCTCTTCTCGATCGTGGGGCCGGTGACCAGACGCGCGGCCACATCGGCCGGCAGACGCGCACGCAACTCGTCCCAGAAGCGCGCATCCGACCAGTCCTCCACGCGTTCGCCGGCCGGCACCTGCACGTAGTAACGGGTACGCGTAGGCGAACGCATCGAGCACAGCGCGAAACCGCGCGGGTGCCGTGCGTAGATCAGTTCCTCGCTGACCGGCGCGGTATCGGCGAGCACGCCGAGCCAGCCGAACGGATACACGCGCTCGTATTCGCGCAGCACGCCGTCCGGGATCGAACTGCGGCTGACGCCATAGAAGCCGTCGCAACCGGCGATGTAGTCGCAGTCCAGCCGCACGCGCTCGCCGTCATGCAGGTACTCCACCCATGGATGTTCGCTGTCGAGTCCATGCAGTGACACGTCCTCGGCCTCGTAGAGACTGACGCCACCCGCGTCCGCGCGCGCCTGCATCAGGTCGCGGGTGACCTCGGTCTGCCCATAGATCGTGACCGCACGCCCGCCAGTGCCGGCGCCCAGATCGACGCGCTCGCGGCGACCGTCCAGCACCAGCTCGAAACCATGGTGGACGATGCCCTCGCGCTGCATCCGCGCATCGGCACCGGCCGCGCGCAGCAGTTCGACGGTGCCCTGCTCCAACACCCCGGCGCGGATGCGCGAGAGCACGTACTGCGGCGAACGCCGCTCGATGACGATGTTGTCGATGCCCTGGCGCAGCAGCAGTTGCCCGAGCAGCAGCCCCGCCGGGCCGGCGCCGATGATGGCGACCGTGGTCTTCATGTGTCCTCCCGAACGCATTGACGGTACTTTTCGCCAGTCTTGCCCCGCCAATCGCGCATTCCAATGGACTAACCGGAGGATTTCCTGCACTTTTCGCCGATGGCTGCGATCACCGAACCGCTTGTCTCCCCGGTCCCCGCGTTCCACCTGTACGGCGAGACCGGCGATGCCGTCGCGGCGGACGCGCTGCACTGGGAGTCGATCCCGGCCCGCAGCCGCCTGCACGGCTGGCGGATCCGCCCGCATCGCCACCACGACCTGTCGCAGCTGCTGTACGTGCAGAGCGGCCCGGCCGGCATCCACATCGATGGCCGCAGCCAGCGCGTGGACCGCGCCACGCTGGTCTGGATGCCGCCGCTGTACGTGCACGGCTTCGATTTCCACCGCCGCATCCGTGGCCACATCGTCACCCTATCCGCCCCGCTGCTGGACGCCTGGCACGCGCAATGGCCGCAGATGGCGCAGGCATTGGCGCGCCCGGCCTGCCTGGACGTCGGCCGCGACCGCGCCCTGCTCGACGCCTGCTTTGCCGAAATCGCCATCGAACATGCGCACCACCGCGACGGCCGCGTGCCGATGCTGCACGCGCTGGTCGGCCAGGTACTGGTATGGACCGCGCGACGGGCCCTGCATCAGGCCGCGCCCGACACGAGCATCGGCCACGAACGCAGCACCGAACACGTCCGCACGTTCCTGGCACTGGTGGACACGCACTATCGCGAGCACTGGCCGCTGCAGCGCTACGCCGAGCAGTTGGGGGTGAGCTCCAGCCATCTCGGCGCGTTGTGCCGGCAACTGGCCGGCGCCACGCCACTGCAACTGGTACAACGTCGCGTGATGCTGGAAGCACAACGCAGCCTGGTCTACACCTCGATGAGCGTGCAGCAGATCGCCACCTGGCTGGGCTTTGCCGACGCGGCCTATTTCAGCCGTTATTTCACCCGCAACGCGGGCTGTTCGCCGAATGCGTTCCGGCGCAGGCAGGCGTCGCTTGGCAGTGCGACCACGGCCGCTCGCCTGCGCTGATCTTCAGTCATCGCACTCTGGCTTTCTGCTTCTCCCGCAAGCAGGAGAAAAAGCTCAGCCGGCGGAAGGACGCCGCAATGCCAGACAGACCACGGTCGCCAGCAGCAGTGGCACCGCAAACACCACGTACAGCGTCGCCGGCGACCAACCACCATCGACCAGCAGGCCCACCGTCAGCGGCGAGAGGATCGCGCCCAATCGACCGATACCGATCGCCCAGCCCAGCCCGGTCGTGCGTACTTCCGGCGCGAATACCACCGGAGCCGCCGCATACAGGCCCGCCATCGCACCGAACAGCGCCGCACCGATCAGGAACGCCACCGGGAACGCCACGCCCAGCGTCGTGTTGAAACCGGCGAATGCCACCATGCCCAGACCGGCCAGCAACAGGCTGACCGCAGTCAGGCGGGTCAGCGGCAGGCGCGAGGCCAGCCAGCCGAACAGGCTGCCGCCGACGATGCCGCCGAGATTCAACAACACGCCGCCGGTGATGCCCTGCTGCGCCGACACGCCCGCGGCAACCAGCAGCTTGGGCGTCCAGCTCAGCACGAAATAGAACGCGAACATGTGCAGGAAGAACGCCAGCGCGATCAACAACGCCGGCTTGCGCAGCTCGCCGACGAACAGCGCGGCATAGCCCTGCTTTTCGCCGTCGATACGCAGCCGTGCTGCCGGCAGTTCCGTCAGCGGCGCCATCCGCATCCGCGCCAGCAGTGCGTTGAGCCGGGTCAGCGCGCCGGGTGGACGTCGTGTCACCAGGAAGTCCAGCGACTCCGGCAACCAGCGCAGCACCAGCGGCACGCACAGCAGCGATGACACCGCGCCGAGCAGGAACACCGCATGCCAGCTCCAATGTTCGAGCATCGCCGCGGCCAGCAGCCCGCCGAGCGTGGCGCCGACCGGATAACCGGTGGCCTGTAGTGCCACTGCGGTGCTGCGCCATTTGGCGTTGGCGTACTCGGCGGTGATCACGCCGACGCTGGCCAGCATGCCGCCGATGCCGACGCCGGTGAACACCCGCAGCAAGCCGAGTTGCCATGCGGTCTGCGCCAGCGCCGACAGCGCCATGCCGACGGTCAGGATGCCCAGGCACCACAGGATCACCGCGCGCCGGCCGATCCGGTCGGCCAGCGGCGCCAGGAACAGCGAACCCAGCGCCATGCCGACCAGCCCGGCACTGAGCATCAATCCGAGCGCCTTGCCCGACAGCTGCCAATCGGCGGACACGTGCGGCGCGGTGAACGCCATCACCATCACGTCGAAGCCGTCGAGCATGTTGAGCAGCACGCAGATCGCAATCGCGGTCCACTGGAACCCGCTCATGCGTTCAAGCACGACGGACGAAGGAGCGGCGGCGGCTTGGCTCATGGTGCGGGGATTCCTGCGTGGTGATGGCGGCTCAGCGGGTCGTGCTGGCAGCCTGATGGATCGTGTCGAGCACTTCGCGCAACCGCCCGACTTCGACCTGGCCGGGCGCGGAGGCCTTGCCGATCATGCCAAACGTCATCGCCTGACCAAAGGTCTCGCCGGACAGGCGCGAGACCACGCCGGTGCCGCCCATCGACATCGTCAGCAACGGACGATCGCTGCTGCGGCGCAGTTCCCAGGTAGCGTCGAGCAGGGTCAGCACGTCGCCGGCATCGTGCGGCATCACTGCGATCTTCAGCACGTCCGCGCCCAGCGCCTGCTGGCGTTGCAGGCGCGCGACGATCTCGGCGCGATCCGGGGTTTTCTTGAAGTCGTGGCTGGACATCACCACGTACACGCCCGCCGCATGTGCCTGCGTCACCAGCGCTTTCACCACCGCCTCGTCGCGGAACATCTCCACGTCGAGCAGATCGGCGAAGCGCGCCTTCAGCAACGTCGTGTAGAGCCTGGCGTAATCGGCGTCGCTGATCGCCTTGGCGCCGCCCTCGGCCTGGGTGCGGAAGGTCAGGATCATCGGCTTGCCGTTCAGCGCCTTGGCCACCTGCGGTCCGAGCCGCGCCAGCGCCTTGCCGTCGAGGGCGATGTCCAGATAGTCGATGCGCCACTCGGCGATGTCGGTATCGGCATTGGCGCCGATGCGCGCGGCCTGGACGAGGACTTCGTCCGCAGTCGCTGCGGTGATCGGCACGATGGTCTTGGGTGCGCCCTCGCCGATGCGAACGCCGCGCACATCAAGCACTTTCGTGGACGGCAACGACGTGCCGGCAGTCGCGCTGGCGGACTGTGCCGACGCAGGCGAGGCGGCCAACACCAGCAACCCAGCCAGAGCGATGGCGGAAGCGCGGGACAGGATCGTGGTCATCGGAACACCTCGTGAAAGCGACGGAGCACGCACCGACGTGCGTGCGGCAGCATCGGTATGGATCAGAACGTGACCTTGGCCTGCAGGCCGACCACCCAGGCGTTGTCGGTCTGCGCGTAGGAGAACGTGCCCGGGTTGACCACGTACTGCACGTCCGGGCGCAGCATCAGCCACGGATTGACCTGGAAGCTGTAGGACAGCTCGTACAGTTCCTCGGCCCCGCTCAGCGAGTACAGCGACGAACTGCTCGACACGCCGGCGGCCTCCAGCGCGGCGCGGCGCGCGTCCACCAGCGAACGATTGATGTCGCCGCCGACGTAGCCGAGCGCGATGCGATCCTGGCTGCGCGAGCCGATGCCCTGGTAGATGCCGCCCACCGAGTACCAGCTGCGGATCTGCGCGGTGGCGCGATCGGACTGCATGTACTCGCCGAACACGCTGAAACCGCGCGAAGCATCACCGGCCTCGCTGTAGAGCTTCTGCTCGGCCAGCACATAAGCGCCATGGCGGCCGGTGGTGTCGGTGTTGTTCAGGCCTTTGCGCGCCACCGTGGAGGTGTCGTAGTAGCCGCCGAACTTGTAGACACCGGCATGGCGCGTGCCCTTGCCCGGCGTCCAGGTCACCTCGACCGGGAACAGCGAGCCGGTGGTGCCTTCGACGAACGGGCGGAACGCGTTGTGCACGTTGTTGCCGGCCAGATTCGGATTGACCTGGAACCAGCCGACCCGCACGTTGACGGCCGGGCTCACCTGCTGCGCGAACTCGCCGCCCCAGCGCGCGACCGGGTAGTTGTACCAGCCGCTGTTGCCGGACATCGACAGCGGATGCGCGCAGAACGCGGCATTGACGAAGTTGGTGCCGGCCGTGAGCAACCCGAACTGGTTGCCCATCGCGTAGTAGCCGAGCTTGAAATACGAAGTGCCGCGGTTGAACTTCTGGTCGTAGCTGAACTCGGTCAGGCGCGTGTACTGGCCGCCGTAGGCTTCCTGCACCGGGAAACGGTTGCCGATCAGGTCCACCGAGGTGCTGCGGCCGCGGCGGTCATTGAGCGTGAAATGGAAAGCGCCGCCATCCCAGCCTGCGAGCTTGCCCATGTCGAAATCCAGGCCGGCGCGCACCTGCTGTGCATAACGCGCGCCGGTCTTGCCGTAACCGCCATCGACCACGCCCAGCGCCTCGCCGACGTAATCGCCACGGAAGCTCACGCCGCGCGTGGCCCAGTCACTGCGGGTACCGCCCCAGTCGCCGGTCAGGGTCTTGCCGGTGTAGGCGTCGCTGGACTGGGCCTGTGCCAGCAGCGGCGACATCAGGAGGGCGCCAATCAGGCAGGCAAGGGGACGGTTGTGCATGACGGGCATGAAGCGTTCTCTGAAAGTAAGGGCAGCGTGGATCGAAAACTCAGCGCAGCGCCAACGGCGCGCTCAGCGGCGAGGTGGCGCCATCGGCGCTGGTGACGGTCGCGGTGACGTTGCGCAGTGCAGCCGCGGCGGTATCGAGCGTGTAACGGAAACGGCCGACGCCATCGGCGCCCAGCGTGGCCTGCACGAAGCCCAGATAGACCTCGGCTTCGTCATCGCCGGCGTTGCGGTTGCCGAACAGCTCGACCCGCACGCTCTCACCGGCCTGACCCACTACTTCGCCACTGATCTCGCGCGCCTCGCGCTTGCCCGAGACCGCCAGCAGGCGTGGCGCGGCCTGGCCGTGGTTCGGCGCCGGCTGGCAGTTGTCGCGCACGCTGTCCGAGCAGATCCTGGCGCGCTTGGCCGGGTCGTTGTCCACGCCCGCGCCGCGCGAGCCGACGAAGATCGCGTGCTCAAGCCCGGGTACGCCGAACACGATCGCGCCGCGCTTCTGGCCCGGCACACAGGCGCCGCCGGCCTCGCAACGCTCGATCTTCAGGCCGTTGCCATGGATCAGGTTGCCGCTGAAGCGGTTGGCCTCGCTGGTCGGCTGCGGACGCACCGCGATGCCGATGCCATTGCCGACGATCGTGTTGCCGTCCACCACGTTGCCACGGCCGGTGATGCTCACGCCGTTGGAGTTGCCGGTGAACACGTTGGCGCCGATGTAGTTGCGGTTGCCCCAGTTGATCTGCAGGCCATCGGAGTAGTTCTCGAAGTGGTTGCGCACCACCGTGTTGTCGTTGCCCCACAGGATCTCGATGCCCTGCGAAGGCTCCGGATTGGCGCTGGTGGAGCGGAACACGTTGTCGGCGACCAGGTTCCAGGCCGCGCCCCGGGTCAGCTCCAGGCCGTCGCCGTTGTCGACGAACTCATTGCGCACGATGCGGTTGTGCACCGTGGTGGTCGCGGTGGATTGGCCGGTGCCGTCGTCGCCGGTCAGCATCACCCCGGCGCCGCCCTTGTTGGCGACGATGCGGTTGTCATGGATCTCGCTGCCGCTGGCGCGGTTGAGCAGCACGCCGATGCAGAAGTTGCGGATCTCCAGCCCGGCCAGCTCCACGCCCTGGGTGTCGCGCAGCACCAGGCCCGGCAGCGTGGTGGTGCGCACGTTGGCGCCGTACTGGCCCTTTTCCGCACCCGGACAGGCGTGGGTGCCCTCGCCGGCCACGTAAGCCGAGCCGTCGATGGCGACGTGCTGGCCCTCGCGCGCCCACGGCAGGCCGATGATCTGCACCGGGCCCTTGATGTCGGGCAGCGGCGACAGCGGGCGGATCACGTAGGGCGCGGCGCCGATGCCGGCGATCTCGATCCGGTAGCGGCCCGGGGCCTGGTTGGCGGTATCGATCGCCCAGCGCAGCGAACCAGGCGCGTTGTCGTCGGCATAGCGGTCGACGCTGAGCACTTCGCGCGGCGCCGCAGCGGGCTCGGTCTGGTAGGCCTGCGCCAGCGCCGGAGCGAACAACACGGCCAGCAGCACCGGACAGGGGATGGAACGACGCATGGAACTCTCCGCGCAGGGTTGGGGATGACGGTGCCGCATCGCGGCACGCTCGTGGCGGCCTTCCCTGCACCTGACTCTGGCACCCGGGGATGCCGCCCTCGCCATCGTCAGGGATGGAATCGCTGGAACGGGGAGGAAAGCTAGTTTTATCGCACTGCAGCATTCAAGTGCGAATATCGTCTTCGCGTTCGTTTATCGAACAATGGGTCTAAGACCATCGTCTAAAGCCTCCTTGTGGCCCGTTGCATGGCGGGGAAAGCGGCTGGTGGGCGGCGGTTATCATCCTCACCTCCATGTGATGCCCCGGAGAGTCCCGTGCCCCCGATCCGCCCCTTCCTCGACAAGACCCCACAGCTGGGCGAGCGCGTCTACGTCGACATCGCCGCCAGCGTGATCGGCGACGTGGTGCTGGGCGAGGACGTATCGGTATGGCCCGGCACGGTGATCCGCGGCGATGTCAATCATGTCCGTGTCGGCACGCGCAGCAACATCCAAGACGGCACCATCATCCATGTCAGCCACCACAGCCCGTACAACAAGGCCGGCTACCCGACCCTGATCGGCGAAGGCGTCACCGTCGGCCACGGCTGCATCATCCACGCCTGCACGATCGGCGATTACACCTTGATCGGCATGGGCGCGTGCATCCTCGATGGCGCGGTGGTGGAGAAGCACGGTTTCGTCGGCGCCGGCGCGGTGGTCGGGCCGGGCAAGGTGGTGCGCGAGGGCGAGCTGTGGCTGGGCAATCCGGCGCGGCCGGCGCGGCTGCTGTCCGACAAGGAGATCGAGAGCCTGCACTACTCGGCCGATCACTACGTGCGCCTGAAGGACCAGTATCTCGGCATGGACGCGGAGACCGCACGATGAAGTTCGAAGGCACCTCACGCTACGTCGCCACGCCGGAGCTGATGCAGGCGGTCAACGCCGCGATCGCGCTGCAGCGCCCGCTGCTGATCAAGGGCGAGCCCGGCACCGGCAAGACCCTGCTCGCCGAGGAGATCGCCGCCGCGCTCGACGCGCCACTGCTGACCTGGCACATAAAGTCCACCACCAAGGCGCAGCAGGGCCTGTACGAGTACGACGCGGTCAGTCGCCTGCGCGACTCGCAGCTCGGCGACCCGCGCGTGCACGACGTCGCCCACTACCTGCGCAAGGGCAAGCTGTGGGAAGCCTTCGAGAGCGAACGTCGCACGGTGCTGCTGATCGACGAGATCGACAAGGCCGACATCGAATTCCCCAACGACCTGCTGCACGAGCTGGACCGGATGGCGTTCGATGTCTACGAGACCGGCCAGACCGTCAGCGCACGGCATCGCCCGATCATCCTGATCACCTCCAACAACGAGAAGGAGCTGCCGGACGCGTTCCTGCGCCGCTGCTTCTTCCACTACATCGCCTTTCCCGACGAAGCAACGTTGCGCAGGATCGTCGATGTGCACTTCCCGGCGATCGACCGCACGCTGGTATCGCGCGCACTACGCGCCTTCTTCGAGCTGCGCGAAGTGCCCGGCCTGAAGAAAAAGCCCTCGACCTCCGAGTTGATCGACTGGCTGCGCCTGCTGATGGCCGACGAACTGGCCGCGCGCCAGCTGGCCGATGCCGAGCCCTCCAAGGCGCTGCCGCCGCTGGCCGGCGCGCTGATCAAGAGCGAGCAGGACGTACAGCTGCTGGAGCGGCTGATGTTCCTGCACCGCCGACAAGGCCGCTGAGCGCGCACGCATGTTCCTGCGCCTGTTCCACGCCCTGCGCGCCGAGCGCGTACCGGTCACGCCACGCGAGTGGCTGGACCTGCTCGGCGCGCTCGATGCCGGCGTGGCCGATCCCGAGCCGCAGGCGCTGTACACATTGGCGCGCACCACATTGGTCAAGGACGAGCGCCATTACGACCGCTTCGACCGCGCCTTCGGCCGCTACCTGAAGGACGTCGCGGCGGCACCGCCGGAAGCCTTGCAGGCCGTGATTCCGCAGGACTGGCTGCACGCCGCGCTCGGCCGCGAGCTGAGCGAAGAAGAAAAGGCCAAGGTGCAGCGACTCGGCTCGCTGGAAGAACTGATGCAACGCTTCGCCGAGCGTCTGGCCGAACAACATGAGCGCCACGAAGGCGGCAACCGCTGGATCGGTACCGGCGGTACCAGTCCGTTCGGCAACGCGGGCCATCATCCCGGCGGCCTGCGCGTCGGCGGCGAGAGTCGCGGCCGCATGGCGGCCAAGGTCTGGGAACAACGCAGCTTCCGCGAACTGGATGGCGAT
This sequence comes from Pseudomonas sp. GW821-FHT07E12, assembly GCF_058986605.1. Classification (NCBI taxonomy): domain Bacteria; kingdom Pseudomonadati; phylum Pseudomonadota; class Gammaproteobacteria; order Pseudomonadales; family Pseudomonadaceae; genus Pseudomonas; species Pseudomonas sp. GW821-FHT07E12. The sequence continues at coordinate 72,262 of NZ_JBYSVX010000006.1, forward strand.
GCCGAGTTGTCACCGCGCAACCTCAAACTGGCGTTGCGGCGACTGCGCAAGTTCGCGCGCAGCGGTGCCGCCGAGGAATTCGACCTCGACGCCACCGTCGCGGCGACCGCACGCGAAGGCGGCCTGCTCGACGTGCGCATGCGCCCGGAGCGACGCAACGCGGTCAGCGTGATCCTGCTGCTGGATATCGGCGGCTCGATGGATGACCACGTGCATGCGGCCGAAGCACTGTTCGGCGCCGCGCGTGCCGAGTTCAAACGACTGGAACATTTCTACTTCCACAATTTTCTCTACGAGCACCTGTGGACGCATGCACGCCGGCAGTCATCCGACCGCGTCGCGACCTGGGATCTGCTGCATCGCTATCCGGCCGACCATCGCGTGATCGTGGTCGGCGATGCCTCGATGCACCCGTATGAAATCAGCCATCCCGGCGGCGCCAGCGAGTCCTGGAACCAGGACGCCGGCGCCGTCTGGTTCCAGCGCCTGGCCGCACACTTCCCGCACCTGGCCTGGATCAACCCGCTGCCACGCGAGCGCTGGGACTGGACGCCATCGATCGGCATGGTCCGGCAACTGCTGGAACAGCGCATGTTCCCGCTCACCCCGGATGGCATCGGCGAGGCGATGGCGCGGCTGGCCCGCTGAGCCCGTTGTCCGCACAGAACATTTGCGCGACACTGCGCGCCTTGGCGTGGGGACGCCAGCGAAAGGAATCATTCGATGAAGACATTGACGTTGGGTCGTGGCCTGCTGGCCGCGTGCGTGCTCGCGCTTTCCATCCCGCTCGCCTCGGCGCAGCCGGCCGACGAAACAGGAATGACCGCCGACCAGTTCGTGCAGTCGCTGCATTTCCGCGATGGGCATATCGAGGTGCCGCAAGCCAAGGCGCATTTCGACCTCGGCCCGGAGTTCCGCTACCTCGACAAGGCCGATGCGCGCCGCGTGCTGGAGGACTACTGGAACAACCCGCCGGACGACAGCGTGCTGGGCATGGTGGTGCCAAGCCATCCGGCGCTCGATGAGGACGGCAGCTGGGTGGTCGTGGTCACCTACGCCGACGAAGGCTACGTCTCCGACGCCGACGCGGCCAAGATCGACTACGACGAGCTGCTGTCGGACATGAAGAAAGGTGCCGTCGAGGAAAACGAGGCGCGCCGCGAGCAGGGCTACGGCACCGTCGACCTGGTCGGGTGGGCGGTACCGCCGCGCTACGACGTGGGCAGCAAGAAGCTGCACTGGGCCAAGGAGCTGCGCTTCGAAGGCCAGAAGCGCAACACCCTCAACTACGACATCCGCGTGCTCGGCCGCCACGGCTACCTGAGCCTCAACGCGGTCGCCGGCATGGGCGAGCTGGAACAGGTCCGCGCAGGCATGCAGCAACTGCTGCCGATGACGGGTTTCGACGAAGGCGCACGTTATGCCGACCACAATCCGTCCACCGACAAGATCGCCAGCTACGGGCTGGCCACGCTGATCGGCGGCGGCCTGGCAGCCAAGGCCGGCCTGTTCGCCAAGCTCGGCCTGGTGTTGGCGAAGTTCTGGAAGTTGCTGGCGATCGGTCTGGTGGCGCTGGGCAGCGGCATCCGCAAGCTGCTTGGGATTCGCAAGGACAAGCAGGGTACGGTGCGCTGACGCCGGCTTGGGGAGTCGCCGTTCAGACGACGGCGACTTTCCTGATCTCACGTTCTGACGGCGGGGTTTTTCTGCCTGTGTGGCGACGATGTTGCGGACTCGTTTCGCGAGAATCCTCAATCACCGTCATCCCCGCGAAGCGCTCTACAGCAGCCGAAGTGCTTCACAACAGCCGAATGGCTGGTAATGGCTGATCAAGGTCGATACCGACTCGACTCACCACACCACTACATCGCAGCATTCCAGCGTCGCGCTTGCCTGCGACGGCATCGGGCGCCTACGGTACCGCCGTCCTGTCATGTAGGAACCTCCAATGCCCTTGCCCACTCCATTCGATGGCGGCCGCCGTCGCTTTCTGCAGGGTGCCGCCGTCGCGGGTGCTGCTCTCACGCTGCCGCTGAATGCACTGGCCAAGCCTCGTGCCAGCTCGACGCCGATCGATGTGGCCATCGACCGCGCCCTCGCCGAGCATCGCCTGATCGGTGCGGTGGTGCTGGTGCAGCACAACGGCAAGCCGTTCCATCAACGCATCGCCGGCTTCGCGGACCGCGAGGCGAAGACGCCGATGCGAGCCGACGCGCTGTTCCGTTTCGCATCAGTCAGCAAGCCCGTCGTGACCACCGCAGCCATGGCGCTGGTGGCGAGCGGCAAACTCGAACTCGACGCGCCGGTGACGCGTTGGCTACCGGACTTCCGCCCCACGCTCGCCGACGGCAGCCGGCCCGACATCAGCCTGCGTCAGTTGCTGGACCACACCTCGGGCATGGACTACCGCTTCGAAGAAACCGGCAGCGATCGTCCCTACACCCGGCTCGGCGTTTCCGACGGCATGGATCAAGCCGGCTTCGACCTGCAGGAGAACCTGCGCCGGCTCGCGCAGGCACCGCTGCTGTTCGCGCCCGGCACGCGCTGGAACTACTCGCTCGGCATCGACGTGATCGGCGCGGTGATCGAGCGCGCCTACGACGCAACGCTCGCCGAAGCGGTGCAGCAACTGGTCGGCAAGCCGCTGGGCTGGCGTGACACCACCTTCCATGCCACCGACGCCAAACGCCTCACCACCGTCTACGTCAACGACGACCAACCGCAGCCGCATCGCATGACCGGCCCGGAGCACGTGCCGCTGGTGCCCGGTGCCGAAGGCGTGTCGTTCGATCCGGCGCGTGCGCTCGACCCAGCGGCGTATCCATCCGGTGGCGCCGGCATGGTCGGCCGCGCCGATGAACTGCTGCGACTGCTGGACACCCTGCGCAGCGGTGGCGGCAACGTGCTGCCGGCACGTTGGGCCGCCGAGATGGCGCGCGACCAGATCGCGCCGCTGGAATCCTCACCCGGCACCGGTTTCGGCCTGGGTTTCTCGGTGCTGCGCGACCCGGCCGCGGCCAAGTCGCCCGAATCACCCGGCACCTGGCGCTGGGGCGGCGTGTACGGCCACAACTGGTTCGTCGACCCTGCACGCGGCCTGAGCGTGGTCGCACTGACCAACACGTTGTACGAAGGCATGTCCGGGCGTTTCGTCAACGATCTGCGCGATGCGGTCTACGCGCAGTTGGGCAAAGCCTGAGCAACCAGCTTCGTAGGAACGGCTCTGGGTGGCCTCGGGCCATCAGCCGGGATGGGGCTCGCCCTTTTTGAATCCCCGCACATGGATATGCGGGCTTTTGCAGAGGGACCTGCATGAAAGCCCCATCGCGGCTAAAGCCGCTCCTACACTTCCCCGGCTCAATCGGGCAGCGTCGCCCGCTCCAAGCTCGCCAGCAGCTGCATCGCTTCCCCACGCGAAGCACCACACATATCCGCCGCCGGCCGCAACCGCCCGCAGAAATCCGGCCGCTCCGGCCTGCCGAACACCTTGCAGCGCATCTGCGCATCGAGCTGCACGCACGCCACGCCGGCCGGTTTGCCCTGCGGCATGCCGGGCAACGCCGAGGTGATCGACGGCGCGATGCAGCAGGCGCCACAGTCGTCGCGACAGGTCAGGCAAGCATCCATGGCACGTGCCTGCACTGTGAGAGGGGCTTCAGCCCCGACGCTTCTGCCGGCGAACCCCATCGGGATTGAAGTCGCGCCGACAGGCATGTCCATCACGCGTAAAACACACCCGGCGCACCGTCCTCGACAATCGCATGCGGCACGAAGCACGCACTGTCGCGGGTGATCGGGCCGTTGTCCTCGCGGATACCCATGCCGCAGGCGACATCGCCGACGATCCAGCTACCGACCAGCGGATAACGGCCATCGAACGCCGGCAGCGGATGCGCCGCCTGGCGGATGCACGGGCCGGCATACGGGCCCTCGCTCTGCAACCAGCGACCATCGGCCAGATGCATGGCGACGTTGGCACCTTCGCGCGAATGCAGCGGCTTGCGCACCCAGCCCGCCGGCAGCGCGCCACCGTCGTCGAAATACGCTTCGAGCAGGTTGGGATGGCCGCGATGGCGCTCCCACAGCAGCGGCAGCACGCCCTTGTTGCTCAGCAGCGCCTTCCACGGCGGTTCGAGCAGGCGCAGGCCGGAGCGCGGCAACGCCTGGCCGAACTCGTCGACAAACAGATCTTCCAGCGGATACAGCTTGAACAGCGAGCCGATCACGACATCGTCCAGATCGGTGAAACGCCCGTCTTCCGACAGCCCGATGTCCTCCATCGTGATCGCCGCACCATGCAGCCCCGCCTGCGCCGCGCAATCGCGCAGGTAGGCAACGGTGCCCTGGTCCTCTTCCGACCCGCGCACCGCCGCGAAACACAGCGGCGGCGGCAACTGCGGCGACAACGCGTCGAAGCGCTCCACCAGCGTCTCGTGGATCGAATTGAACTGGTCCGCATCGGCCGGCAGGCGCCCGGCTTCACGCTGGTCCTCCAGCCACTGCCACTGGAAGAACGAGGCCTCGAACAACGAGGTCGGCGTGTCGTAATTCAGTTCATACAGCTTGGCCGGGCCACGACCGTCGTAGGCGAAGTCGAGCCGACCGTACAGATGCCCTTCGCGACGCCGCCAGCTGTCGGCGATCCAGTCGCGGAACGGCTCGGGGATCGCCAACTGTTCCATCAACGCTTCACGCGAGACGATCTCTTCGACCAGATCCATCGCCATCGCATGCAGCTCGGCGCTGGGATCTTCCAGATCGTTCTCGATCTGGTGCAGGCTGAACGCGTAGTAGGCACGTTCGTCCCAGTAGCGCTCACCGTCGATGGTGTGGAAGCGGAAGCCGCACTCGGCCGCCTGTGAGCGCCAGTCGCCGCGCTCGATGATCGGAACGCGGCGCATCAGGGCGCTACCTGCCTCGGAAGGGACGACACGACTCAGCCGCCGAGACTGCTGCGGCCGCTGCTCGACCCGCCAAAGCCGCCGCGGCTGACGGTGACCGCGCGATTGGGTGCGCTGGTGACCGGGGTCAACCCGGCCTTGCCGGTGCCGATCGTGCTGCCGGTGTTGAGCCCGCCGGTGCCCGGCGCGGTGGCTGGACGCGCCCAGCCAGCATTGCGGTCCTGATAGGCCGGCGTGGCCACAGGCTGCGCCAGGCCGGCGCGGTTGTTCAGCATCTGCGACATGAAGAAGCCGGCCATCATCGGGCCGATGAACGAGTGACCGGCCGAGGTGCGCTGTTCCACGCACTGGTCGGCGGCGTAGTCCTGTTCACACTGGGCGCGGTTGGCGTACTTCGGCGCCGCATCGGCGGCCTGCTGCCGGGCCTGCTCGAACGCGGTACGGCATGCCGACGGGTTGCCGGTGGCCTCCACGCACTTGTCCACGGAGGTGTACAGGCCTTCCTCTACCTTGACCGGTTGCTCGCGCTGGCAGGCGGTGAACAGCAGCGGCGCGGCACTCATCAACAGCAGGGCGGTGGTTTTCGATCGCTTCATGCGTCCATCTCGACATATTCCAGCCTCACATGATGCCCGCTCTCCCCTCCCGACGCACTTTTTGCCCCCGCCCGGCACGCCATCCCCACCGTGAACGTTGCAGGCGCAACCAAGGAAATCCCGTATAAATAGCCGGTATTTCCCGCCAGCCGCTGGCCCGCCAAACCGCAGCACCACCATGCCCGAGTATCGTTCCAAGTCCTCCACTGCCGGCCGCAACATGGCCGGCGCCCGCGCACTGTGGCGCGCCACTGGCATGAAGGACGACGACTTCCACAAGCCGATCGTCGCCATCGCCAACTCGTTCACCCAGTTCGTGCCCGGTCACGTGCACCTGAAGGACCTCGGCCAGCTGGTCGCGCGCGAGATCGAGCGCGTCGGCGGTGTCGCCAAGGAATTCGACACGATCGCCGTGGACGACGGCATCGCGATGGGCCACGACGGCATGCTGTACTCGCTGCCGAGCCGCGAGATCATCGCCGACTCGGTCGAGTACATGGTCAATGCGCACTGCGCCGACGCGCTGGTGTGCATCTCCAACTGCGACAAGATCACCCCCGGCATGCTGATGGCCGCGCTGCGGCTCAACATCCCGACCGTGTTCGTCTCCGGCGGCCCGATGGAAGCCGGCAAGACCAAACTCGCCGACCACAAGCTCGATCTGATCGACGCAATGGTGATGGCCGCCGACCCCAACGCCACCGACGAACAGGTCGCCGCGGTCGAACGCAGCGCCTGCCCGACCTGCGGCTCGTGCTCGGGCATGTTCACCGCCAACTCGATGAACTGCCTGACCGAAGCGCTGGGCCTGTCGCTGCCGGGCAACGGCACCGTGGTCGCCACCCATGCCGATCGCGAGCAGTTGTTCCTCAGGGCTGGCCGCACCGCGGTCGAACTGTGCCACCGCTGGTACGGCGCCGAGGACGCCACCGCATTGCCGCGCGGCATCGCCACTTTCGCCGCGTTCGAGAACGCGATGACGCTGGATATCGCGATGGGCGGCTCGACCAACACCATCCTGCACCTGCTCGCGGCCGCACAGGAAGGCGAAGTGCCGTTCGGCATGCGCGACATCGACCGCCTGTCGCGACGCGTACCGCAGCTGTGCAAGGTCGCGCCGAACACCCAGAAGTACCACATCGAAGACGTGCACCGCGCCGGCGGCATCATGGCGATCCTCGGCGAACTGGCGCGCGGCGGCCTGCTCCACACCGACGTGTCCACCGTGCACACCAAGACCCTGGGCGATGCGATCGCACAGTGGGACGTGACCGGCACCGACGACGAACGCGTGCACACCTTCTACAAGGCCGGCCCGGCCGGCATCCCGACCCAGATCGCCTTCAGCCAATCCACGCGCTGGCCGAGCCTGGACACTGACCGCGCCGAAGGCTGCATCCGTAACGTCGAGCACGCCTTCTCGCAGGAAGGTGGCCTGGCCGTGCTCTACGGCAACATCGCGAAGGACGGCTGCGTGGTGAAGACCGCCGGCGTCGACGAATCGATCCACGTCTTCGAAGGCAGCGCCCGCGTCTACGAAAGCCAGGACGCCGCTGTGAAGGGCATCCTCGGCGACGAGGTCAAAGCAGGCGATCTCGTGGTGATCCGCTACGAAGGCCCCAAGGGCGGCCCCGGCATGCAGGAAATGCTGTATCCGACCTCGTATCTGAAATCCAAGGGCCTGGGCAAGAAATGCGCCCTGCTCACCGACGGTCGTTTCTCCGGCGGCACCTCCGGCCTGTCGATCGGTCACGCCTCGCCGGAGGCCGCCGCCGGCGGCGCCATCGGCCTGGTCCGCGACGGCGACCGTATCCTGATCGACATCCCGAACCGCTCGATCAACCTGCTGATCTCCGACGAAGACCTGGCAGCACGTCGCGCCGAACAGGATGCAAAGGGCTGGAAGCCCGTGCTGCCACGCCCACGCAAGGTCAGCACCGCATTGAAGGCGTATGCGCTGCTGGCCACCAGCGCCGACAAGGGTGCAGTGCGCGATCGGGAGTTGCTGGACGGCTGATCGTTCCACAGGCCCCTGCCCCCATCACGCGGGGGCCTCGTCGCGATCGAGCGGACTGCGTACAGCCGACGCACCGCGGCCCAGCACATGAGTGTAGATCTGCGTGGTGGCCACATCCTTGTGGCCCAGCAATGCCTGAACCGTACGGATGTCGTAGCCACGTTCGAGCAGGTGCGTGGCAAACGAATGCCGCAGCGTGTGGCAACTGGCGGGCTTGTCGAGGCCTGCCGACCGGCAGGCTGCCTTCATCGCACGCTGCAACCCCTTCTCGTCCACGTGATGCCGTCGCGTTCTCCCACTGCGGGGATCCTCGCCGCGGCGCAACGCAGGGAACAGGTACTGCCAGCCGATTTCACGTGCTGCATTCGGGAACTTGCGCGCCAGCGCGTCCGGCAACCACACCTCGCCATATCCGGCCTCGCAATCACGCGCATGCACACGACGTGATTCATCCACCCGGGCCAGTAATGGCTCACGCAGCGTGCGCGGGAGCATCGTGCGACGGTCCTTGCCCCCTTTGCCGTCACGCACCACGATCTCGTTGCGACCGAAGTCCACGTCCTTGATCCGCAGGCGCACGCACTCCATCAAGCGCATGCCGGTGCCGTAGAGCAGCGCCGCCATCAGCCAGTGCGCCCCTCCATACCCGCCAATACCTCGGCCACCTCCACCTCGGTCAACACAGTAGGCAAGCGACGAGGGCGCTTGGCGCGCTGGATGTTGTCCATCCACGGCAACTCCCGTCCCAGTACCTCGCGATACAGGAACAGCAATGCGGCCAGTGCCTGATTCTGCGTGGACGGCGACACGTCATCGCGCACCGCCAGCTTGGTCAGAAACGCCTCCACCTCCATTCCGCCCATCGTGCCCGGATGGCGCTTGCCATTTGCCAGGATGAAACGGCGGATCCAACCGGCATAGGCCTCCTCGGTCCACTTCGCCATGCCCAAGCGCCTCGCCCGCTCGCGTACGCGGTCGAGCAAGCGTGGGGCCGGCCCCTCCGTACCCACGGCCGGCACCGAAGAAGGCTCGTCGGAATACCGGCGATACGGAAAGCACATTGAGGAAGGCCGATCCGAATGATAGGGTCCCATCCAGGCAAAATTCGCAAGGGGAATGCGGCATGTTTACGCACTGGTATTACACACCACGATCGGGGGAAGCCTTGCTGGGGATGAGATCAGATCCAACAGCAACGTAGGAATTACCGGACTACACCCCGCGATTACCTTTCACTTTGTCTTCGAATAGTAGTTAGCCTAAAAAAGGAGAGGTGGCATGAAGATGCTATTTGGAAGGGCGCTAGTCGCATGTGTGTGGTTCAGCGGGACTGTCTTTGCAGCACCGCCTTCAGCATCAGCCCCGAAACAGCTGCAGCCGTTGCTGGACGAGATGATGCTGGCGGCAAATGCCCACGACACGGATCGCTTCATGGCGTTGTACGCCCGTAGTCCGAAGCTCGTCGTGACGTTCGACGATATGACGATGCACGGCTGGCAAGTCGTACGAGATCAGCAGCTTCAGTGGTGGGACAACGGAAAATCAAACGCGGTCTATAGCCAGAGCGCCGCACCTGAAGTCACCGTAATAAGCGCCACGGTTGTCGCCACTCTGCAATCAATGACAGTAACCAGCACCACGCCGGATGGTGTTGCGAGTAGCGCCAAGGTGGTGGCTACATCTGTCTGGAAAAAGCTTCCTGAAGGCTGGCGCATTATCGTGGCCCACGAGTCACTTATACATTGAGCAACATGGCTAACCCTTCCTTCAAGCCGACGTTGCCTAAAAGCCGGCAACGCGGCTTAACTTAGGCGTTAGGCCTCGGCAGAACGTCATTCGCTAGGTAGAGAGACATGAAATTCGTACGGAAGTTATCCGCAGGTTTGGTGGCTCTTTCTCCGCTCAGCGCTGCAGCCTCGGACGCTACCTCTCAGACACAGGGATCTGTCCGCCTTGGAGTATCTGGTCTGTGGGTACTCGCAAACATCAGCTACGCCGGCATGCGGGCACAAAACAGCCCTAGCTCAGGTTGGCGCATCCTTGCTTTCATCTTCGGACTGCCAGGCACATTGATTACCCTTTTGGCCGTGCAAGAAGGCAGCGAGCGCGCCTATGGAATCGAGATTCCGCGGCGGCGCTCTTCTGGGCCCGAGGCCTAACAATTCATTCAAGCCGAACCCGCTTCGCGGGTCTGCTTAATTCAGGTGTTAGGCGGCTACCGTGACCTCATCGCAACTGACGCAAAAGGCCGGATGGGTATCGCTCGGCATTAGCATTTCAGCATTCGCCATCGGCATCTGGCTGGCCCGTGCTTTCCTCTGTCAGGCGCATGGTCCTACTGCTTTCGCAGTAAGCCTCCTGCTTTGTGCGCTGGCGTTTCTGATGTTCGTTGCCAGGGCCTTTCAGCGCCGCTCGTTTTTAGCGGCGGGTGGCGCTCTATTTGTAGCGCTTCTAGGTGGCCTTATGTGGCTTGTTAGCATCGCCATGACACTTCCAGGCTGTTCGGGTGTGTGAGCCGCCTAACAATTCATTCAAGCCGAAGCCGCTTCGCGGCTCGGCTTAATTCAGGCGTTAGACCGCAGGGAGATTTCGGTGCTCGTTGACAAGGATGGCCTCCCCATACTCAGCCAATACAGCGAGGAAGGCTTCATCGACTGCATCTTCAAAGTCGACGGTTTGAAGTCTGATCAAGACCACTACTACTTCAATCTTTTCGCTTCTCATGAAGGAAGGCGTGTTGGATTCGCCGTAAAAATGGTCAAGACCGTCGGCCCTGGCTTTGACGATGAGATGAACCTGATACAAGACCATGTGTATCACCGTGGTGTCGGTTTCCGTTCTCTCGGCGAGATCAGTGATCACTTAATTACCGTGTTAGCGAATCTCTATGGCGTAGATCACGGAGCTGTGCGAATGACAGCGGAGGAAACTTTTACAGCTATTGCCCTGCAACAGTCCGACACAGACCTTGAGTTGCACGGTGTAAAGCTCAAGCTGTTCGGCAGAGATGGCGAGGAGTTCAGCCAAGATGAGTACTACGAGAGCTTCTTCAATGTCGACATTCCAAATATGCTCGTGTCGTGGAACGAGAAAGATCCTGACTACCGTACTCCGCTTATTGGAGCATTGAGTGCGGCCTAACAATTCATTCAAGCCGATGCCGCTTCGCGGCACGGATTAATTCAAGCGTTAGATTTCAAAGAGAGGTCCATCCGTGTCCTTGCATTTCAAAAAATACTACGTCGCGGCCCTTTACCTCGTCGTCGGTCTACTTCTGCTCACAAACGCTATAACCGTTGCCTCAGGGTTGTTACTTGCTTTGCTTCCTCTGTCTTTGCAAGTCGCGGTCCTTGTCTCTGTTTACTTGCGCAAGTCATGGGCCTACATCGTGGTCATCTTGTGGGCTGTTGTCGCGATGACCAGTGGTGCGGCTATGTGGCTTGCCGTCTTTTTCCGTGGCGGGGTCATTACTCAATCCAGGTTTGACCTGACATTTAGGAGCGCAATGTTGTTCCTTGGCCTGTTCTTTCTCGTGTTCGCACGGCCAGCACTTCGCACTCCGCGAGCTGAAATCTAACAATTCATTCAAGCCGAAGCCGCTTCGCGGCTCGGCTTAATTCAGGCGTTAGGCCGCACTCGTGCCATCGTACGACCTCCAACTATTCGCCGATTACTTCCAGTTCTACTTGCAGGATGAAGCAGCCGACGGTGACTTGTCCGATGCTTGGGATCCTGCAGCAGTTCAAAGAATGTTCGCCGTTTCAACTGGAGTCGTTGGCATTGGCACCGTCCGCAACATGGATGTGCAAATAACACTTGATCTTCTGGGCTCTGAGCCGCCGTCGGATTTCATCCACTTCGACCATGTCGTTGAGGGTTCACTCCTTATCAAGAGTGGGTCACTTGTAGTGGCTGGCTGCACTGACTATTTCCCAGATGCTCCGCGCTTCAATCTAGCGCCAGGCATGTATCGGGTAAGGCTCTCCGCCTCCGGCCTTGGCACCCTGTCCGACGACGGTCTCAGCGGTCAAGACCACTATCGTGTGCAGCTATGGCAAGCTCTACCTATTGAGCCGGTCGTCCTCAAGGGCGCGGCCTAACAATTCATTCAAGCCGTACCCACTTCGCGGTTCGGCTTAATTCAGGCGTTAGGTGCCATATCAGATGCTCAGCCAACTTTGGGAATCATGGCAGTTCAACTTCTGGCTCGGCCTGGTTAGCCTGGGCGCTGGTCTGGTCGTAGTGTCGCCCTGCCTGCTCGTCCCATCTTGGCGTCGCAAGCTTCTTCGGTCGGACTTAGACATTGAGGGCACCGGTCTCATCGCGCTGATGGTCGCGCTGGTTGCAGTCGGTTGTTACAACTACTTCGGTGCCGGCAGTGGCACCTAACAATTCATTCAAGCCGAACCGGCTTCGCCGGTCGGCTTAACTCAGGCGTTAGGCCTCATGACAGCGCCCTCGAAAACGTACATGCAATTCAAGGCTGGGCTTGGCGCTCTTCTTGGCATAGGCGCCTTCATGGCCATCCCTCCGTACAGGCTTTGGGCCTTGGCAACTTTGCCTATGCTTGCTCTGACAGCCCTAGCACTACCAAAGCGATCGCTTCGCATTGCCCTATCTGCCGCTTACATTCTTTCTGGCTTCGGCGGCTTTGCGATCGGGGAGTTCTTCTGGCGCGACGGTGAACTCAGCTGGTCTGGTATCAAGTTCATGATTTTGCTGATAGCCATCTGTGCGATCGCAGCCGTCCGCATCCTAGTGGTCAAGTCGGATGAGGCCTAACAGTTCATTCAAGCCGAAGCCGCTTCGCGGCTCGGCTTAATTCAGGCGTTAGCGCCCATGACAGAGTCCATCGCAGAGTTAGAGGTAGAGATCGCGCTGCTTCCGTCCGCACGACAGAAGCGCTCGGACTATCGTCCAAACCATAAGCACCCTCTAACCGGCGAGTACTTCCTTGGTCAGGTGACCTTCCATGACGGGCACATTGATCCGGGCACAATCGGTCGTGCCCATGTTCGGCTTCTGGCTTACCCTGATCACATTGATTCCCTCTTTGCGTTCGGCTCTTGGACAATCTGGGAGGGGCCAACCCATGTTGGCAGCGTCCGTATCATCGGCTTGGGCGCTAACAATTCATTCAAGCCGAACCCGCTTCGCGGCTCGACTTAATTCAGGCGTTAGGTGGCCATGGAGCAACTCAGCGAATTTGAGCGCAGGGCAATAGCCTCAATCGCACTTGCTGACCCGCAGCGAGAGATTGTGCTGGCTCAACTCGTCCTCACCAGGTGTGCTTCTCGCGACTACACAGGCGTTGGCCTCTACACAGAACTCCAAGTAGATCCCGCTGCACCAAAACTGGACGAGGCACGCTGGAAAATTGAGGATATGCCAAAGGGTGATGCTGCGCATCCAGACGTTCCAGCTGGTGTCGGTCTCATCTTGTGGGTCAAGGGCGGCTACATTAGCTGCCTTGAGTCGTACACCTACGAGGGCAGCTGGCCAAAGGACGAGTCACTGTTCCGACTGGCCACCTAACAATTCATCCAAGCCGAACCCGCTTCGCGGGTCGGCTTAATTCAGGCGTTAGGCCTCTAGGAGAATCCATGTCGTCGTATGACTTAGTTGTCTATCTGCAACGCGACAACATGCCTTCACCCGCAGCATGGCATTCCTCCATTGTTGCGGCTGGCTTTCCGGTCGCGCTGGACACGGACTTTGACGTTGACTCCTTCACAGGTTTCCTCCCGTGCCCAGTCAAGGGCGAGATTTCTGGCTTCGAGTACTACGCCTCGATAGTCTCTACGGAAGATGTCCAAGAACTTGAGTTGGCGCCTGGCACTGACTTCTCAATCCAATTTTGCATTGGCTCTCGGCCCCTAGAGCTCACTTCAGCTCTGGCAGCATCAAGTGTGTTGGCTGCAGTTTCTGGTGGCTCCCTTGAAGATCCGCAGGCTGGCGAGTCAATACCGGCTGACCGCGCTGTGAGCTGGGCCAAGGCTAAACTTGCACAGCTGGGGGCCTAGCAATTCATTCAAGCCGAAGCCGCTTCGCGGCTCGGCTTAATTCAGGCGTTCGACCGCCGATACTCCAACAGGGTTGAGACATATGAGCCGTTCCATCCTCGCTTTTGTCGTCCTCGGCCTCATGCTGGTGACGGGGCCGCTACTTGGGCAGAACGTTCCAGATCCAACTAAGACCACGGAGCTTTCCAGCGTTGCGTTACCGCCTGAACTGGATCGAGTGCTTCGCGACTATGAACGCGCATGGCGCGCTGGCGACGCGGTGGCCCTCGCCTCGCTATTTGTGGAGGATGGATTCGTGCTGCAAAGCAATCGTCCTCCAATCCGCGGACGCTCGGCCATCCAGGCAGCCTATGAGGGCCAAGGCGGCGGCCAATTGCGGCTACGCTCGCTCGCTTTTCCGCCGGAGACACGATCGGCTACATCATAGGTATCTACGGTTATGGCGATGCGTCCGGCGACACAGGAAAGTTCACCCTCACTCTGCATCGTGCGCCCGGTGAGCCGTGGCTAATCTTCTCGGACATGGACAATCTGAACACGTCGCCAAAAAGTCAGCGTGTGTCAGAACACTAGAGGGCGGTCTAACAATTCATTCAAGCCCAACCCGCTTCGCGGGTCGGCTTAATTCAGGTGTTAGACGCCGATTCAAACTTCAAGGAGGTTCCAGCATGGGAGCTTGGTCACACGAGCCATTCGGCAATGACACTGCTTGCGATTGGGCATATGGCCTTGATGAGCAGCGAGACTTTTCCCTTGTCGCCAAAGCTATCCAAGCCGTTCTCGACAATGGTTCCGACTACCTTGACTCGGATCTAGCCAGCGAGGCTATCGCCGCTGCGGAGGTTCTCGCCAAAGCCCTTGGGCGCGGCACCCAGACCGACAGCTACACTGAAGAGGTAGATACTTGGGTTAAATCCATCGCTGCCAAACCCTCCCAGGATCTACTCTGCAAGGCTAATGGAGCGCTTACTCGCATCATGGCCCCTGACTCTGAGCTCAGGGAGTTGTGGGAGGAGAGTGATGACTTTGGCAGCTGGGAGTCATCCGTCAAGGCGCTGCAGTCGGCGGTTGGCGCCTAACAATTCGTTCAAGCCGAAGCCGCTTCGCGGCGTGGCTTAATTCAGGCGTTAGGCCTCATGAAGAAAATCCTGCATGTGTTGGTGGTCTTGCTTCTCTCCGGATGCGCCACAACCGCATCAAGCGGCCGGCCTGTCCTCCCAGACAACAAAGCGGAATGTGAAGCCTCGGGGCACCGTTGGGGCTGTCGCGGCGTTCCTGGCGACGGATGTCCCGAAATATGTCACGCTGCCACAACCGATGCAGGCAAAACCTGTACACACAGCAATCAATGTCAAGGGGAGTGCGTGGCTTCCGACCAGCGCGCCAGGAGTGGGGTTTGCTCCACGCAGTCAACCGTGTTCGGCTGTCAGTTCTATCTAGGCAGCGATCGCCGCGCAGGCCAGGAAAAGCTGTGCTACGACTGAGGCCTGACAATTCATTCAAGCCGAAGCCACTTCGCGGCACGGCTTAACTCAGGCGTTAGGCAGCAAGGAGAGATCATCGTGACTCAAACCGTGATGCCCGTCCTTCGTGTAACCAGTGCTTCTACCAGTTTTCCATTCTACGTCCATGGCCTTGGATTCACTGTCGATTGGGAGTATCGGCACGAACCGGATTTTCCAGTCTTTGCGCAGCTTACTCGGGGGGAGCAATCGATCTTCCTGACAGAGCACGCAGACGACTGTCAGGTCGGTGGCGCCGTCCATTTTTCTGTTCCGGACGTAGACGAGTGCTATCAGGCTTTCCAAGCGACAGGACTTGTCCAATCTCGCCCGCCCTATAACACTGCATGGAAAGCCCGGGATATCCTGGTAACTGATCCAGATGGCAACAGGCTCACATTTTCTACTGAGCTGGCTGCCTAGCAATTCACTCAAGCCGAACCCGCTTTGCAGATCGATTTGATAAATGCGTTGGGCATTTCAGGAAGGACAGCCATGAAATCGAATCCCGTTGAGATCGGCCAGATCGCTATCACAGTTAGCGATGTGGCCAAGGTGCTCCCGTTCTACCGCGACATCCTTGGTCTGGAGTTCTTGTTCAGCCCCGGTCCCAATCTGACGTTCCTGTCCGCTGGCTCAGTACGCGTCATGCTTTCAACGCCTCAGGGAGCTGGGAACGCTGGCGCCAATTCAATCCTCTACTTCAAGGTCAGCGATATCTCGGGCACGCACAGTGCCATGGTGAGCAGAGGGGCCGGCAGCGAACGCGCACCACAACTAACGGCAAAGATGCCTGATCACGAACTATGGATCGGCTTTCTTCGTGATCCGGATGGCAACTTGGTGGGGCTCATGGAAGAGAAACGATAGTGGGCTCAATGCCCAACAAACGGCTCCAGACCGACGTCGCACGCCCTGTGGACGCGCGCCGCGACCGAACCGCGGTGTTGAACAATAGGGAGGCCGCATGAGTTGGCTGTGGATTTCCACTCTCGTCGCATTGCTTGCGTTCAACGGCATCGCATCCGTTCGGGTGTTCCGCAGTCCGGCCGCGACCAAAGCTCAGCAAATCCCTCAACTCTTGCTCGTCTGGTTGCTGCCCTTTGTTGGTTCCACTATTTGCCTTGCGTTCTTGGCAACAGACACTATCGGGACTGCGCAATCCATCAATCGAACCGCCTTTGTAGACAATGCTGACTCGGGTGGAATTGCATGGGACGCGCCAGCAGGCGCAAACATTTATGATTGTGGTGGCGATGGTGGCGAAGCTGGAAGCAGCGATTGACCCCGTTGCGGCTTCCGCCTAACACTTCATTCAAGCCGATGCCGCTTCGCGGCACGGCCTAATTCAGGTATTGGGGCACATCGATGTCACTCGCGGTCGGCTATCTTCTAGAGAACGGTGAGCATGAGTGTCGGTTTGAGTTTCACGATGATGGCTACTACTGGTTCCTGCATGCCTGGTTCCTTCAAGTCGATAAGACTACTGGCAAGTACGTAGATCTCTACGGCCATGCTCGGTTTCATGAATCCAATGGCTTGGCTGCGCTCCGTGCCGCGATGTCCGAGGCTTTGGAAGCAGCAAGGAAGCAGCCGCCCGAATGGCAGGTACACATCGGGACGCAACTCGGGCCCATTCCGCGCGGGATCTACGCGACGGTTAAAAGAGGCGATCTGATAGACATGATCTCAAGGTTTCAGGCACTCCTTGAGGAAACACGATCGCTGGGCAAGACTCTTATTTTCCAGGGTGACTAGAGCGTGTCCCCCCCTAATCCTCCGGTAAGGGGGCGTCTTGTGCCTACGCGCAATCCCTTCCTTACGTTAGACCTCTGGCGGTAGGGAGAATTACATAGCATTGAACTGGGTGACCTGTTTCTTTCCTGGCATCTCAACGAGGGAGATTTGAAAACATGGATATGTCGATTTCAGAAGCACAAGTGGACATGCGACATGGTTATTGCAGTGGTGGTGCCGGCATTCTGGCTTCAGCGCTCGTTTGGTCGGTGGCGGCCTGTATCGCAATCTCCAACTCCGCTCAGAAGGCCGTCTGGGCATTGCTCATCGGAGGCATGCTGATTCATCCAGTCAGCGTGCTCATCTGCAAGCTGCTCGGCGCTCGTGGAACTCACACCAAAGGCAATCCGTTGGGCCAACTGGCAGGGGCCAGTACTTTCTGGCTCATCTTCTGCTTGCCGCTGGCCTATGCGCTAAGCCTGCAAGAGCCGGGCTGGTTCTTTCCCGCCATGCTGCTCGTCATTGGCGGCCGCTACCTGGTGTTCGCTACGCTTTACGGCATGCGCCTGTATTGGGTGCTGGGTCTGGCGCTCGCCGCTGCGGGCTTCGTGCTGGGCTATCTGGTGGCCCTCGTATACATCGCCGCTGGCACTGGTGCTGTATTTGAGGCGATCTTTGCGGTCATCTGTCTTGTGCAGCACCGTCGCTGGGTGCGCTCTGACAATTCGTTTAAGCCGAACCCACTCTTGTCTCGGCTTGGTTCAGGCGCAGGCACTCCGGAATCAACATGACCGCGCTTGTGGTTCTTCCCGGCCTGGACGGTACCGCGACGCTCCACGCAGAGTTTTTGGCATCAACAATTTCTGCCTTCGACTCTGCCACTGTCGTTCCCTATCCACCCGACAAGGCTTTGGGTTACATCGCACTCGAGGCGCTTGTCAGGGAACAATTGCCTCCGACGGGATCGTTTGTCCTTTTGGGCGAATCGTTCTCTGGACCTATCGCGCTCTCCATTGCCGCAAACCCGCCGCCCAACCTCATTGGGATCGTCCTTTCCACGACCTTCGCCAAGTCTCCGGTTCCAGTACTTTCGCCTCTCACAGCGCTCACACGCTTCGCGCCGGTGCGCGCCCTACCGCCGTTCCTTCTGTCGTGGCTGTTGCTTGGTCGCTGGACTACACCACAACTGGAAGCATCACTGCAAAGTGCTCTATTAGCCGTAAGTCCTGCAGTGCTCAGGTTTCGCGCAGCTGCGGCTATGCAGGTGAATGTTTCGGCTCGTCTCAGCGCCGTTTCCTTACCTGTTCTCTATTTGCATTCTACTCACGACAGGCTGCTTTCTGCGGCCGCCGGCCGGCATCTTCTCTCTGCACTTCCGCAATGCTCCGCGGTGGACATCGCCGGACCTCATCTCCTGCTACAAGCTGTTCCCAAAGATTGCGCCCATGCAGTGACTAGGTTTGCCAGGGGTCTCGGCTAGGACGCGATCGGTCTCGACGGGTACTCCTAGCAACTACCAGACCAGATCGTCCGGCACCTTGAACTGGCTGTAGTAAGCCTCGTCGCTGTCGGCCTCGGGCTCAGCTTCCGGTTGGTCTGTGGCGGCTACGGGCTTGCGGCCGTTGTCGAGCAGCACCACGGCCGGATCACGGTCGTAGATCTTCTCGACCGCCACGCGCGGGACCAGTTCGACTCCATCGCCATGGCGCACGATCACCAGCGCGCCGCTGACCAGCTGCGAACGCTGGGCCGTATCGACCAACACGCTACGGATCGCCTTGCCGTCCACGAAGCGATAGTCGATCTCGCCGCTACGCCGGACTTTGTGGGTCTCGACGATCTGGCGGATCTGCGCCTGAAGCTCCTGCCTGCGCACCTGCGCATTGCGCTCCGCCGCCAGCACCCGGTCACGCTCGGCGCGCTCGGCTTGCAACCGTGCCGCGTCGCCCCGTTCCTCGCCGTCCGCCGCCGGTGCTCCCTTGCTCTTGCGCTGCTTGTTCTGCTCCTGCACGACCTTGGCCAGCTGGCCCTTTTTCACCAGGCCCGCCTTGAGCAGTTGTTCTTGCAGGGGATTACGCATTGCGGGATCTCGGATGGCACGAAGCATTAGTTTAGCTCCGCTCCCCTCGGCCGGGTGATACTTGCCCGGCTGAACACTGGGTGGCTCCTTGGACAGACCGCAGGCGAACAGAGCCCTGCCTGATAATGGCCCAAGCAATGTATTCACCATCATCAATCCACTCACCCACGACATCACGACTCCCGGGAAAAGCACCGTGAACTGGAGCAGCATTGCCAAGCTTGCAGCCTCGCTACTTCTTGCTCAGGTCGCAATCGGATTCTTTGAGGGCGGAGTAGCCGCCGCAGATGCAAGTGCGACCGTTTTGCGGTTCGCCGCCAGCGCTCTCGCTTCCCTCTTCATCTGCGGAGCGCTCTTCGTCCTGTTCGCTTATCGGCATCCGATCAAACCGTACATCGGCGCTTGGACCGCACTTCTGCTTCAGCAGGCCGTGGCATTTGCGTTGACCCAGACCCTTATCGGCTCCCCCGATGACACACCACTGCTCCTGACTATCTCAGATTGCCTCCTACTCGCCTGTGCACTCGTCGCTGGCACTTCACTCGGCTCCACCCTTCAGCGAAGAGCCGCTCATTCCGCCAGTGCGTAGCAACCCACAACCAGACTGTCTTCACCGGCCCATATAGCTCAGAACATCATCTCGCCATGGATCGCTGGTCATTGCTCGGAACAGGACTCTTCGGTGCGATCTTCGCGCTGTTCACTTTCTTTCGCATCGAATCGACGGACTCGTTAGCGGTCCGTGTGGTCATTGCGGCCTTCATGTTTGGTGCGTACTGCGCCATCGTCATCTTCGGAACTGCAGGTAGAAAGCGCTCACTTTCGCTCTTCGATCAGACACTTCTGGGTGTCACGCTTGCGCTGGCCATTGCAGCCATGTTCGACGCTTCGCTCGAGGGGTTTTTGTTGGCGCTTGTACTCGGGTTGGTGCTAGGGTTTACCGCGGATCGCTGGGTGGAGCACGTGCCGTTGCCTTAGCCCTGCTGACAGTCTGCTTGGGCCGTTGACCACCGGTCGTCAGGCATGGTTTCACGCCGATCCAGACCGTACCGCGCCATGACACGATTCAACTCATACAAGCCTGAGCGGAGACACACATTGTTCAAGCAAGTTGGCGGGACCCTGATACAACCCAAGCATCGCGCCACCTGTCACTGCGGCGCGGTGGAACTGGAGCTGGACCTTCCGGATGGCATCGTCGATCCACGCCGTTGCAATTGCTCCATCTGTCGGCGCAAGGGCGCGGTGGTCGCATCCGTTCCGCTGAGCGGCATCCGTATCGTCAAAGGTGCCGAGCATCTCAAGCTCTATCAGTTCAACACAGGCACGGCGAAGCACTACTTCTGCTCCAACTGCGGGATCTACACGCACCACCAGCGACGCTCCAATCCCCAGCAGTACGGCTACAACGTGGGATGCCTTGAGGGCGTCAATCCGTTCGACATTCCGCATGTGCCTACCAGTGATGGTGTGAACCATCCTGCGGATCGACGCGAGGTCTAGGGTTAGGCCCCCTCATCCGGCGCTTCGCGTCACCTCGCGCTGCGCCCTGGCCCAGCGCGCCGGGTGTTCGGCCGTATGCGCGCCGGTGGCTCGCAAGCAACACGCCTTCACCCCATGAACGGGAGAGGGACGTGTTTCGAAACTTGTTTCTCAGCGCTCACACCACTTTCTTGCGTACCGATGGCCATGCGCTCGACCGCATGACCATTGGTGGTGGACGATCTCACCCCACTCAGCCCGAGATCGCCAGGCGTTCCTGGTGATAGCGGCGCACCGCTGCGAACCACAGCAATGCGGCCAGACCGAAGCCGGCGCCGAGGTAGACCGCCCACATCTGCCCGTCGATGGGTTCGTGGCGCGTCACCTTCAGCAGCATCTGGTTCTGCGCCAGGAACGGCACTGCGAACTGCCACAGCTGTGTCTTCAGCGGGTACACCGCCAATGCATAACCGGGCAGCATCGGCAGCAGCATCAGCCAGGTCATGTGGCTCTGCGCCTCCTTCATGCTCTTTGCCGACGCGGCCAGGTAGGTCAGCAGCGAGGTGCCGATGAACACCATCGGCAGCAGGATGAAAAGCATCTGCACCATCGCCAGGTAACCGACATTGAGCTGGCGGCCGATACCTGTGGCGAAGTGCGCGCTGAACTTGAACGCCAGCAGCGTCAGCAACAGCGTCACCATGCCGATCACGCAGGCAGCGGCGATCTTGCCGCTGACCACGCCGCTGCGCGGTGCCGGCGTGGCCAGCAGCGGTTCCAGCGACTGGCGTTCGCGTTCGCCGGCGGTCGCATCGAGGATCAGGTAAGCACCGCCGATGAACGAGGTGATGATCAGCAGCATCGGCAGCAGCATCGACATCAGTGCGCCGCGTTTGGCTTCGGCGGTGGCGAGATCCTGCGCTGCGATATCGACCGGACGCGCGATCTGTGCGTCGATGCCACGCGCCAGAAGGCGCAGTGCACCGACCTGCTGACTGTAGGCGGCCAGCGCGCTCTGCAGACGCGTGCTGGGGATCTCGGCGTCGCGCCGGGTACTGTCCTTGATGATCTCCACCAGCGCGGGCCTGCCGTCGTGCCAGGCCTGTGCGTAGTCATCGCTGATACGCAGGGCCACGTCCACGTCCTGGTTGCGGATCGCGGCGGTGAGGTCGGCCGGCGGATCGACCGCGTTCAATCCCTGCGAGGCGAGGAACTGCACCAGATTCGGCGCGTTCGCCTTGCCCAACACCGGGATGTCCAGCGGCTTGTCGATCTGGGTCTGAACGCGGCTTTCCGCCAGCTTGCCCAGGCCGAGGATCAGTACCGGATACAGCAGCGGCGCCAGCAACAGCGAGAGCAGCAGCGTGCGATGGTCACGCGAGATGTCGCGCAGTTCCTTGCGCATCACGATCCACAATGTCGAAAACAGGCTCATGCGTGCAGTCCCTCGTCCGATCCGATCGCCTTGACGAAGGCGTCTTCCAGGTTGTCCTCGCCGGTCTGCGCGCGCAGTTCGTCGGCGGTGCCGGCGGCGACCACGGTGCCCTTGGCGATGATGACGACGCGATCACACAGCGCCGCGACCTCCTGCATGATGTGGCTGGAGAAGATCACGCAGCGTCCTTCCTCGCGCAGCTGGCGCAGGAAGCCGCGCAGCGCGCGCGTGGTCATCACGTCCAGACCGTTGGTGGGTTCGTCGAGAATCACGTTGCGCGGGTCGTGTATCAGCGCGCGTGCGATCGCGGTCTTGGTGCGCTGACCCTGGCTGAAGCCTTCGGTCTGGCGGTCGAGGATGTCGTCCATGTCCAGTGCCGCCGACAGCACCTTGGTGCGCTCGACGATCTGCGTCCGCGACATGCCGTGCAGCTCACCGAAGTAGGCGATGTTCTCGCGCGCGGTCAGGCGCTTGTATACGCCGCGCGCGTCCGGCAGCACGCCAAGCCGGCGGCGCACGGCGATCGGATCGACCGCCACATCGATGCCATCGACGGCGACCTTGCCCTGGTCGGGCGACATCAGCGTGTACAGCATGCGCAACGTGGTGGTCTTGCCGGCGCCGTTGGGACCGAGCAGGCCGGTGATCTGGCCGTCGGGCGCGTGAAAGCCGACGTCTTCCACCGCCTTCACCAGCCCGGTCTTGGTCTTGAACGATTTGTACAGGTGCTCGGCCGTGATCATGCGGCGGCCTCCTGCGTGGTGATCGTAGCGATCCTGGCGGTCATGGTTCCCATCCGTTGAACGAGGTGAAGGCAGGCACGCTGTTGAGCGTGTCCACGCAGTGAGCGTCGAGCGACTTGGCGTCGCCGTGTTCGATGAACTGGCCCATCAGCTTGGGAACACAGCCCAGCGCCATCACGCTGTGTCCCTGCCCCGGTGCGATCAGGTGACGGCCGTTCGGCAGGCCCTTGAGCACCTGTTCGGCATAACGCGGCGGTGTCACCGGGTCGAGTTCGCCGGACAGCAGCAGCGCCGGTACATCGCTGCGCAGCGGTTCGGTGAAGTTGGCCGGACGCGTGCCGGTCGGCCAGGCCGGACAGGCAGCGAAGAACATCTTCGCCACATCCGGGCCGAACAACGTCTGCTGTGTGCTCACCGGCGCGTGGTAGCGGTCGGCGTCTTCGGCGCAGATCACCGACCACTGCATCGGACGGTTCATCGAGTCGCCGATCTGCCGGTTGGCCAGCCCCGCCAGCGACATCAGCGGTGCGTAGCGGCCCTTCGCCGCCTCATCGAGGATCAGCGGCAGCAGCGAGGCGGTCTGCGGCGCATACGAGAACGCGAACGCCAGCCCGGTCACCGTATCGGCAGTGACCTTGCCGTGCTCGATCTCGCCGGTGCCGGGATTGCGGTACTCCACCTCCACTGGCGCCTGACGCAGCCGCGTCATCACACTTTGCAGCTGCTCGCGCGTATCGGTCGGGAAACGCGCGGCGCAGGCGGGCGTGCGCCGGCACTGCTCGGCCTGCAGGCGGATCGCGTCCTCGAAGGTGGTGGCGAACTCGCCGCCGACCACCAGATCGTTCGGCGCCACGCCATCGATCACGATCGTGCGGGTGTGCTGCGGATACGTACCGGCATAATGCTGGACCACGCGAGTGCCGTAGGAGACGCCGATCAGATCGATCTTGTCCGCACCCAGCGCGGCGCGCACCGCATCGAGATCGCCGATCGCCTCGGTGGTGGTGTAGAAGCGCGGATCGGCACGCTCCTGCAACGATGCCGCGCAGCGACGCGCGTAATCGGCGAGCGCGCTGGTCGTGGTGTCCTCGTCTTCCGGCAGCGCCAACGGCTTGCCATCCTCGCCGGTGCACGCCAGCGGATGCGAGCCACCGGTACCCCGCTGATCGACCAGGAAGAGGTCGCGCTTCTTGCGCACGTCCTGCAGCGCCGGCGCGATCAGACTGGCTGATTCGGTGGCCGATTGACCGGGACCGCCAGCGATGAAGAACACCGGATCCGGTTCTGCAACGGTGCCGCTGTCGGCCTCAAGCCAGGCGATCTTCAATTCGATGCGGCGCCCCTCCGGCGCGGCCGGGTTCTCGGCCACCTGCAGCGTCGCGCACTGCGCCTCGACGTTACCCGGTGCCTGCGGGTTGGTGAGTGTGCACGGCTGGAATTCCAGCGTGCCGTACTTGCGCACGACCTTTTCGGCGGGCCCATGCGTGGCGCTGGCTGCGACCGAACCGGTCGACGGCGGCGCATGCGATTTCCAGTAGCGATAGCCGAGCGCGGCCACCACCACCAGCACCGCCAGAACAATCCTGATCTTCTTCGACATCTCCCGCGTTTCCCTTCTGGTGATCTCTGTATGCCAATGACGCCGCGGCCGCCTGTTTGTGACGGCCCGCGCCCCCCGTGTCGCTCAACCCTCCGCTTCGAACAGGAATATCCGTTCGATCGGTTCACCGAACAGCGCCGCGATGCGGAATGCCAGCGGCAGGCTCGGGTCGTACTTGCCGGTTTCCAGCGCGTTGATGGTCTGGCGCGATACTGCCAGCCGTTCGGCCAGTTCCCCCTGTGACCAGCCGCTGACCTCGCGCAGCTCGCGCATGCGGTTGTTCACGCGTAACGCCTTGCGATGACGACCTTGACCACACCGTAGCCCATGCACAGCAGCGGATACACCCACAGCATCGCCATCGTGGCCGGTATCGCGATCAGTCCGGCCGATTGCAGGAATCCCGCCGTCATGTAGACGGCCGCCACGAGTGCGGCGGCAATCGCCACCGATTCCAGTTCGATGCGGCGCTGCATCTCGTCGGCGTTGCGTACGTAGCGCGCCATCGCGCGGATCATCAACGCCAGCAGTAGCGCCGGCAGCAATGCGATCAGGATCCGCAACCCATTCATATCGACCATGTCGAGCAGGCGTTTCCAGAGCACCATCACCACTACGTAGGCCGCCATCGGTGGCAGCAAATCGCGGTAGTACTGCCGGGTCAGTGATGCGGGCGCACTGTCGCGCATCGACGCTGGCGTCCACCACATCATCGCAGCAGCAAACAACCCGCCAATCCCGGTCCCGACCAACAGGCCGATCGCGTAATTGCCCCACCCCAGCCGTCGGCCCGCCAGACCGAGCGCCAGCGCGACCAGTCCCAACACCAAGGCAATGACGGCACCCCGACGGCAGCCGCTCATGATCGCGGCGCCTTCAGCACCGAGCCGAGAGCGAGGCCGATAAAGGCCAGGCCGACGCCGAGCATCGCCGTTTGATGCAGGCCGAGCGCGCAAAAGGCTACGCCGCAGGCAAACCACGGCATCCGGGTGGAGCTTGGGCACAACCAACGATGCTTCATGGGATCGCCTGTCAAGGTTGCTTGACAGGGAGAATGGGCCCACGAATACGGACTGTCAAGTGTCCTTTACAAGTTTCACGGGCAGCCTCGTGGAGGCGAGCTTGCTCGGCTGGGGCATTCCCACAAAAGCTTCAGCCGAGCAAGCTCGGCTCTACCAGGGCGGTCGGCTCGGCCGGTTACTTGTTGCTGACGTACTTCTCGCGGCGGATCTGCGCGCTCGACAGGCCCGCCTGTTTCAGCGTCTCGAAGCAGGTATCGACCATGTTCGGGTTGCCGCACAGGTAGGCGATGTCGGCTTCCGGATCCGGCGCGAATTCCGGCAGGAACTGCTGCACGTAGCCATGGCGCACGTCCGGATGCGCGTGGTCCGGCAACTCGCGCGAGAAGCACGGCACGTAGCGGAACTGCGGATGCGCATCGGCAAACGCGCGGAAATCCTCGCCATACAGCAGTTCCTCCGGCGTACGCGCGCCCTGCAGCAGCACCACTTCCAGGCCACGCTCGGCGATCGCGCGCGCCAGCAGTGGCAGCATCGAGCGATATGGCGTCACCCCGGTGCCGGTGGCGATCAGCAGGTAGCGGCGGTTGAAGTCGCCCGGCATCAGGCAGAAGCGCCCGTACGGGCCACTGGCCGACAACTGCCCGCCGATCTCCAAACCTTCGAACAGCGCCGTGGCCGCGCCACCGGGCACGAAGCTGACCGCGATATCCACCGCCTCGCCCGGGCCGAGCGCGTGGTCGTGGATCGTTGCCAGCGAATAACTGCGCTTGGCCGCGCTGCCGTCAGCGTGATCGAAATGCACCTGAATGAACTGACCGGGCTGGAAATCCAGCGGTTGGCCGTCATCACGGACGAACTGGTAGTGGCCGACCGAGGGCGCCAACATGCGGCGATCGACGAGTTTTATGGGGAATTGGACGGGCACGTGCGGGTTGGGACAGTCTGTTTCCGGGGCCAGGGCCCACGTGGCCTTCTATAATAGCGGCTGCATTCCGGCGGCGCCGCCTAACCGGCGCGAAGGCAACAGATTGAACTCCCCTATCGCAACCAACGCGCCTGCATTGCGCGTGCGCGACCTGCGCAAGACTTACGACAACGGCGTCCAGGCACTCAAGGGCGTCTCGCTCGATGTCGTACCTGGCGATTTCTTCGCCCTGCTCGGCCCGAACGGTGCCGGCAAATCCACGCTGATCGGCATCATTTCCTCGCTGGTCAACCTCAGTGAAGGCGCGGTGCAGGTGTTCGGCACCGACCTCCAGACGCAGCGCAGCGATGCGATGCGCCTGATCGGGCTGGTGCCGCAGGAAATCAACTTCAACCTGTTCGAAAAGCCGTTCGACATCCTGGTCAACTACGCCGGCTTCTACGGGATGCCGCGCGAGGAAGCCGGCCGGCTGGCCGAAGTCGAACTCAAGCGCGCGCATCTGTGGGAAAAGGCGCAGGTGATGAGCCGCACGCTGTCTGGCGGCATGAAGCGCCGGCTGATGATCGCCCGCGCGATGATGACCCAACCCAGACTGCTGATCCTCGATGAACCCACCGCCGGCGTGGACATCGAGATCCGCCGCGACATGTGGCGGGTGCTGAAGGAG
Organism: Pseudomonas sp. GW821-FHT07E12; assembly: GCF_058986605.1. Taxonomy (NCBI): domain Bacteria; kingdom Pseudomonadati; phylum Pseudomonadota; class Gammaproteobacteria; order Pseudomonadales; family Pseudomonadaceae; genus Pseudomonas; species Pseudomonas sp. GW821-FHT07E12. Next base: position 98,992 of record NZ_JBYSVX010000006.1, read on the forward strand.
ATCAACGCCGCCGGCACCACCATCATCCTGACCACGCACTACCTCGAAGAAGCCGAGAGCCTGTGCCGCAACCTGGCGATCATCAACCACGGCCGCATCGTCGAGCAGGGCCCGATGCGTGAGCTGCTGGCCAAGCTGGACGTGGAAGGTTTTCTGTTCGATATCGATGGCGAGCTGCCGGCGCAGCTGCCGGCGATCGAAGGCACCACGCTGGTCGCCGTCGATGCGCACACACTGGATCTGGACATGCCACGCGCGATGGACCTCAACCGCGTGTTCGCCGCACTCGGCGAGGCCGGCATCCGGGTGCGCTCGATGCGCACCAAGAGCAATCGGCTGGAGGAGCTGTTCGTGCGGCTTACCGGCAACCTGGAGAACGCCGCATGAGCACGCCAACCGTCTCCACGCCTTCCGTCTCGCAGCGCAACTGGACCGCGCTGGGCACCATCGTGCGCCGCGAGGTGCAGCGCATCCTGCGCATCTGGGGCCAGACCATCGTGCCGCCGGCGATCACGATGACGCTGTACTTCCTGATCTTCGGCGGGCTGATCGGCTCTCGCGTCGGCGAGATGGGCGGCTACTCGTACATGCAGTTCATCGTCCCCGGCCTGGTGATGATGAGCGTGATCCAGAACAGCTACGGCAACATCTCATCATCGTTCTTCGGCGCCAAGTTCGGCCGCCATGTCGAGGAACTGCTGGTCAGCCCGATGCCGAACTGGGTGATCCTGTGGGGCTACGTCTCCGGCGCGGTGGTGCGCGGCTTGATGGTCGGCGTGATCGTGCTGGTCATCGCGATGTTCTTCACCCCGGTGCGCGTCCCGCATCCGCTGGTGACGCTGACCACGGTGCTGCTGGGCGCGACGATCTTCTCGCTGGCCGGTTTCATCAACGCGGTCTACGCCAAGAAGTTCGACGACGTGGCGATCGTGCCGACCTTCATCCTGACTCCGCTGACCTATCTCGGCGGCGTGTTCTATTCGGTCAAGCTGCTGCCGAGCTGGGCAGAGGCTGCGACCCACGCCAACCCGATCTTCTACATGGTCAACGCATTCCGCTACGGCCTGCTCGGCAGCTCCGACGTGCCGCTGTGGGTGGCGTATGCGTTGATGCTCGGCTTCGTCGCGGCACTCAGTGCACTGGCGCTGTGGTTGCTCAAGCGTGGCGTGGGCCTGCGCAGCTGATCACTCCCGAGGTTTTTCGATGCGTATCCTGATTCTCGGTGCCGGCGGCACCGGCGGTTATTTCGGTGGACGCCTGGCCCAGGCCGGTGTCGATGTGACCTTCCTGGTGCGGCCCGGCCGCGCCGCGCAGTTGCAGGCGAGCGGGCTGCAGATCCGCAGTCCGCGCGGCGATGCCGACGTCCCGGTGCAGTACGTCACCGCCGACGCGCTGCCGGCACTGGCCGCCGAGCGTCCGTTCGACCTGGTGATCCTCAGCTGCAAGGCGTATGACCTGGATGCTTCGATCGAGGCGATCGCCCCCGCGGTCGGCGCCGACACCGCCGTGCTGCCAATCCTCAACGGCCTGAGTCACTACGACGCACTCGATGCTCGCTTCGGCAGCGCACGTGTGCTCGGCGGGCTGTGCTTCATCAGCGCGCTCAAGGGCGAGGCTGGCGAGATCCTGCATCTGGGCAAGCCGGCCGCGATCACCTTCGGCGAACGCGAGGGCGCGACCGACAGCGCCCGCGTGCGTGCGTTCGCTACCGCCTGCACGCAGGCCGGTATCGACCACACGGCTTCGCCGCAGATCGCGCAGGAGCAGTGGATCAAGTACACCTTCCTGTGTGCGCTGGCCGCCGCTACCTGTCTGACGCGCTCGCCAATCGGTCGCATCGTTGCTACCGAGGACGGCCGCGCCTTCATCAACGGTCTGTACAACGAATGCCTGATCGCCGCCGATGCTGCCGGTGTGCCGGTACCGCTGGCCGCGCGCGAGAAGGCGCTGCTGACGCTGCTGCAGCCGGGTTCGGATCTGAAGGCATCGATGCTGCGCGACCTGGAAGCCGGCCAGCCGGTGGAAGCCGTGCAGATCATCGGCGACATGCTGGCGCGGGTGCGCGAGACCGGGCGCAATGCACCGTGGCTGATGGCCGCCAATGTGCATCTGCAGGCGTATCAGCTGGCGCGCTAGGAAAGCGGCTTCTTTGTAGGAGCGACTTTAGTCGCGATGAAGCTTTACCAGGAAAGCCTCATCGCGACTAAAGTCGCTCCTACCACGGCAGCCATCAGGGCTTGGCCAGCGGCGTCACCGGCGTCGGCTTGCCGTCCGGACCGAGCGCGATCATCACGAAGTGCCCGCGCGTGCACAGCTCACGCTTGCCGCTGAGCAGGTCCTCGGCGATCAACTCCACTTCCACACGCATCGAGCTACGGCCGACCTCGACCACGCGCCCGATCGTCTCCACCATCTGGCCGAGCCGGATCGGCAGTTTGAAATCGACCTGATCCGAACGCGCAGTCACCACGGTGCGACGCGAGTAGCGCGCTGCTGCCAGGAAGGCGGCTTTGTCCATCCACGCCAGCGCCTGGCCGCCGAACAACGTGCCCATGTGATTGGTGTCGTTGGGAAAGACGATGGCCGCCATCCGCACTTCGGTGGGGGGCGTCTGTTCTGGAGTGTCCATGGAGTTCGCCTTGACGGTGGAGTGGATGAACTGATCGTGGAGCCGGAGAGGAGGATTCTGCTCTTGCCAATCCCTGATCCCGAATCCTCAATCCCGGCTTCTCACAAGCTCCCGCGTACCGCCGCCTCGACCTGCGCCGGCGACTGGAAGCCCGGCAGGCGCGCGACTTCGGCGCCGTCCTTGAACAGGGCCAGCGTCGGCGTCTGGCGCAGGCCCAGGTCGCGGAAGAAATCCTCGCCGATGTCTTCCATCTTCACCTTCAACAGGATCACGCCGTTGGCGGCTTCACTGGTGGCGAACTTGTTCAGCGACACATCCAGCATGCGGCAGCCCGGGCAGTTGTCCTTGTTGAAGTCCACCAGCAGGCGCGAGTGGGCCGCGAGTGCGGCGGTGTAGTCGTCAGGCGACGTGGCGGTAATGGTCTGCATGTTCATGTGTGTCGTCATTGTCGGGGCAGGTGGCGAGCACCTGCGAAATCCAGCCGTCGATGGCGGCGGCGTCGCGCTCGCCATGCGGCATCTGTTCGATCAAAAGGCGCGGGAACGGGCTGGCGAAGAAACCGGCGATGCGATGCACCGCCCCGCAGAAATACTCCTCGCCCCACTGCGTCTCGCCGGTACCGAACACCGCCACCCGCGTCGGCTTGCCGACCGCCTCCACCAGTTCGGCGATGAAACGCTTCATCTCCGAAGGCGTGCGACCGGCATTGTCGGTCCACGAGCCGAGCAGGAACAGCTCGTAATCCGATGGCGGCAACGGCGCGTCAGCCAGCGACTGCACATCGGTCTCGATCCAATCCAGCACATGACCTGCCGCCTCGCAGCGCGCGCGTACCTGCCGCGCTACGTCGCGCGTGTTGCCGCTGAGCGAGGTAAGGGCCAGCAGGATACGCATAAGGCAGAGATTGGGGATTCGGGATTGGGGATTGGGGATTCGTGAAAGCGGATTCCGGGAGGCGTGATGCACTGCTTTTGCCAATCCCGAATCCCCAATCCCCAATCCCGGCTCCTCACAGATCGTCGAATCCGTTGTCGGAATTGGTCTTCTTGTAGCTGGCGTTGCGCATCTCGAAGAAGTCGGTCTTGGTCTCGGTGAAGTTGTCAGCGTAGGCCTTGATCCACGGCATCACGTTGTCGGTGGTGTCCGAGTACAGCTTCTCGATGCCGAGCATGCCGGACATCTTGTTGGCGCGGTACTTCACGTAGCGGATCATCTCGTCCACATCGATGCCGTCGATGCCGTCGAGCACTTCGCCGGTCCACTGCGTTTCCAGCTCGATCGCGTGCGTGAACGCCTTGTGCACGTAGTCGGTCAGCTCGTTGGTCTGCAGCTCCGGGTTCTCGCCGACGATGGCGCGGATCACCTCGCTGATGAACTTGGTGTGGGCCAGTTCGTCGCGGTTGATGAAGCTGATGATCTTGCCGGTGCCGGTCATCCGGTTCTGGCGCACCAGATTGTAGAAGTAGGCGAAGCCGGAATAGAAGTTGATGCCTTCCAGGATCGAGGACTGGATCAGCGAGCGCAGCAAGGTCTCGGCGGTCTTGTCGCGCATGAAGTCGTTGTAGGACTCCATGATCGGCGCGTTGCGCTTGAGGATCGTCGGGTGGGTGCGCGCGATCTCGAACACGCGGTTCTGGTTGGCCAGGTCAGTGATCGAGGCCAGCACGTAGCTGTAGCTCTCGTTGTGGATCACTTCCTGCTGGCCGATGATCGCGGCATTGGCATGCGCGGCCGGGTCGGTGATGTATTCGGCGACGTTGTAGATGAAGCGCGTCTGCGGCGAATCCAGCGTGGCGAGCAGGCCGATGATCGAGTCATACGCGTTCTTCTCGCGTGCCGACAGCTCGCCGTACTGGCGCGCGTCGATCTTCATGTCGACCTCGTCCGGGATCCAGAAGTTGGTCGATAGCTCCTTGTAGGCCCGGTAGAACGACGGGTACGGGATGTCGTTCCAGTTCAGGATGCCGGAAGTCTGCCCGTTGATGATGCCGGTCGAACGGTTCGGGTTGCGCGGCTCAAGGATCTTGATGCGGTCGAGCGGGGTTGCCATGTGTACTTCTCGTGTTTCAGGTTGCGCGCGGCGACTGGAGGAAAGCCCCCCTGAGTCAGGGGGGCGCGCCGAAGGCGCGGGGGTATGGAAGCAACGTGATGCAGGGTCCACGGTTCGCAACGCGAACCGTGGAAGCGAAAGCGCGAATGCGCTTTAGCTGCTGCACCACTCGCACTCGGCGATGTCGATGTCGTTGGAGCGCACGTAGTACGTGGTCTTCAGGCCTTCGCGCCAGGCGGTCATGTGCAGGTCCAGCAAGGTGCTGGCGCGGATGGTGCTGGGCACGTAGAAGTTGAAGCTGATCGACTGGTCGACGTGGCGCTGGCGGCGCGCGTTCTGGCGCACCGAGGCGAACTGGTCGACCTTGTAGGCGCCCTTCTCGTAGTACGGCCAGGTTTCCAGCGACAGGCCCGGCGCGGCGACCGGACGACGGAAGTCCTTCTTCTCCTCGTAGTAGAACGCCGAGTAGATCGGGTCGATCGAGGCGGTGGAGCCGGCGATCTGTGCGGTGCTCATGTTCGGCGCGACCGCCATCAGCCAACCGTTGCGCACGCCGTTCACGCTGACCTGCGCGGCGAGGTTCAACCACTGCGGGCTGTTGTACTCGCGATCGCGGAAGTAGGCGCCGTTGTGCCAGTCGCTGCCCGGGAAGGCGCTGTAGGTGCCCTTCTCCCGCGCCAGCTCCATGCTGGCCTGGATGGTCAGGTAGTTGATCCGCTCATACAGCGAGTCGCTGTAGTCCTCGGCGTCCTTCGAACCCCAGTGGATCGCCTTCTGCGCCAGCAGGTGGTGCCAGCCGAAGGTACCCAGGCCGATGGCGCGGTACTTGCGGTTGGTGATCGTGGCCTGCGGCACCGGCAGATCGTTGAGATCGATCACGTTGTCGAGCATGCGCACCTGGATCGGGATCAGGCGCTCGAGCACGTCGGTGATCAGGTCGCCCTGGTCCTCCTGCGGCAGCACCGCGCGGCCGAGGTTGATCGAGGACAGGTTGCAGACCACAAAGTCGCCGGCCTGCTTGGTGGTGACGATCTGATTGCCCGAAATGATCTCCTGCATCATGCGCGTGGGGCTCATGTTCTGCAGGATCTCGGTGCACAGGTTCGACGAATACACCATGCCGGCGTGCTTGTTCGGGTTCTTCCGGTTGACTTCGTCGCGGTAGAACATGAACGGGTTGCCGGTCTCCAGCTGGCTGACCATCAGCCGCTTGAAGATGTCGATCGCCTTGATCGTCTTGCGGCCGATGCGCTCGTCGGCGACCACTTCCTCGTAGTGCTTGCGGAAGCTGCCGTTCGGGTCGCCCTTCTTCTCGTCGAAGAAGTCCTGCAGGTACCAGCCCTTCACGCGCTTCACTTCGTGCGGGTCGAACAGGTACCAGTCGCCGCGACGCTCGACCGCTTCCATGAACAGGTCGGGGATGCACACCGAGGTGAACACGTCGTGCGCGCGCAGGCGCTGGTCGCCGTTGTTCAGGCGCAGGTCCAGGAACGCTTCGATGTCGCGGTGCCAGACGTCCAGGTAGACCGCGACCGCGCCCTTGCGCTGGCCGAGCTGGTCCACCGACACGGCGGTGTTGTTGAGCTGCTTGATCCACGGCACCACGCCGCCGGACGAATTGGCCACGCCGCGGATCGCCGAACCGGACGAACGCACGTAACCCATGTACGCGCCGACGCCGCCGCCACCCTTGGAGACGCGGGCGATGTCGGTGTTGGAGTCGTAGATGCCCTGCAGGCTGTCATCGACGGTGTCGATGAAGCAGCTCGACAGCTGGCCGCCGACCTTGCCGGCGTTCTGCAGCGTCGGCGTGGCCACGGTCATGTACAGGTTGGACAGCGCCCAGTAGGCCTCGCCGACCAGCTGCATGCGGCGCTCGCGCCCACCCTTGCCGGTGCCGCCCTCGTTCTGCATCAGGTACAGCGCGATGGTCAGCCAACGCTCCTGCGGCAGCTCGAACACGCCGCGCGAGGTGTCGGTGGCCAGGTAACGCGTGGCCAGCAGGTACAGGCCGTTGTAGGCGAACAGCTTGTCGCGCTCCGGCTCGATCATGCGGCCGGCTTCCTGCAGCTCTTCCTTGGAATAGCTGCGCAGGATGTCGTTGGAATAGACGTTGCGGTCGGCCAGGCTTTCCTGCAGGCCGACGAACGAGCCGTACTTCTGGCTGGCGTCGTAGAAGCGGTTGCGGCTGGCGCGCTTGTACAGGCGGCGCAGGTACAGACGCGCGGCGAAGAATTCCCAGTCCGGCGCGGTCAGGTCCACGCGCGCTTCGGCCTCGCGGATCAGCATGTCGACCAGGTCGTCGGCGTTGACGCTGTCCTTGCGGTCGATGAAGCCGAACACCACGCGCTTGTAATCGGCCGCATCCAGATGCGGGAACTCGGCGTGGATGGAATCGATCGCGCGCTCCAGGCGCGCGAGGTCAAACGGAATACGGCGGTTGCCGGCTTCCTTGGTGATCCAGGTGGAGACGCTGGATTCGTCGAGAGTCTGAACGGGCATTACGGCAGCTTGAGGAGGCGGAGGAACTACGTCCGCGGGATCGGGGGTGGTATCGGCAACGGCGGGGATGACGACGCTGGCCGGGGTAACGGGGGCGGACTGCGAAGGGGTAGCCGCCGCGGCGGCAAGGGTGTCATTCGTGCTCATGCGTCCTCCTGTGGGTGCACCAACCTCGCTCTTCGCAGGCGAGGCGGGCCATGACGCCGGAGTACGACGGCGGTGTCGCGAGGGCCGCAGCGCGCGCAGGCCACAGGCCCACGGGCAGCTCCCGCTTCACCGGCCATCCCCCTCCGGGGACGCCACGGCCGGCACCGCGCGAGGTGCATGCGCGCGGCTGTCGGCAGGTCTTCGGACTGATGGGTACGGTCGGCACGGGGCCGACCACCTTGGCCGTCGCTTCCCAGGACCCTGTCCCAGTGCATTGACGACGTCGTTCCCAATCACCGCTGCGGGGCAGTACCGGAGTGGCCCGAACAGGCGTCACCGGCTTCCCTCTTCGCCTCCACCCCTGGTTGGGGGTAGGGCGACCGACGGACCCAAGATAGTGGGGTCATAGACGGTGGTCAACACAAAATGATGGGCAATTTCGGAAAGCCTTGCTGGGCAATGAAAAAGTCTCGACGCCTTCTTCACACGCTTCGAGGGACGTCCAAAACGGTTGCGCAGTCAAGTTGGAAATGACGTGGCGCGGACCGGAAATTCACAGTCCGTTGGCGTGCCCGCGCGATCGCTACTCCCAATGCACCGCGGTCAGCGCCTGGTGCAAGCGCGTCATCGCCGCGCCCGCGCCGAACGGCGGCTTGCGCGGCGGGTCGTAGACCTCCGGGCGGGTGCCGCTGACCATCAGGTCCATCGCCACGCAGCGGCCGTTGCGCACGCTGCGGTAGCCCTCGACCTGCAGGAAATGGCTCATCGCCGCATCGCCGGCCCGGAAGTGGGCGAAGGCCACGCCGCCGATTTCGACCTGATCGGGCAGGCCCTGCGCTTGCGGCGGTGCTTCCAGGCAGCGCTCGACCTCGCGCATGCTGCCGCTGCTGCCGATCCGCAACTCGGCGGCGGTGAGATCGTTGGAGCCGTCCAGCACCAGCGCCGCCAGCGCCTTGCCCTCGCTGTCACCGGGGGCGAAGGCCTTCCAGCCGTCGGTGTCGAGGTATTTGCGGTCGAAGTCGTGTTTGAGCTCGGTGTCGGGCACCGGCATCAGCTGCAGGCCGATCGCCTCGTCGGCGAACACCGGGGTCGGCCCGGCAGGCTGACGCGGCGGCGGTACCGACGCGACGGCGGCGCTGCTGGTGACCGGCGCAGCCGTCTGCTCGCAGCCACCCAACATCAGCCCGACAAGAACACAGAAGGCAGGCAGTATCAGGCGGTTCGGCATGCTGGCGGGCTCGGTCGTTCGGCGCCGCTCATGCTGCTCCCGCCAAGGTGAACGCCGCTCCACGAAAATGCGGCAACAGAAAGTGTGGGCATATGCTCATGCCCGTGCGCCATTGGCGACGGTCTGGGCGCGGCAACGAGGATGAATGGAGGACTGTCTCCCTTCCCCCTCTTCATATAGACCGCCACGCATGACCCAGCTGCCCGATCCCCCCGGACATCCGCCTCTCGACGCCGATCAGGAAGACCGGCACTGGGCCGATCTGCTTTCGCCCTCCCGGCGCAGGCTGCTGCTCGACGCCGGACTGGTCGGAGCCGGCTTGGCAACGGTGGCCACGCCAGCCTTGGCCACCGTCGCGACGCCTGCCACGCAACACGCATTGCCTGCCGGATTGGCGACCGATCGGAGTGGACTGCTGCTACCGATCAAAGGCCCCGGACAGAGCCCGTGGGGTCTACAGACCGCGTCGCAACCGACCACCCGTCCACCCAGCGTGCGCCCGGACGAGAACACGCTGCCGACGAGGCCACGCGCCTACACCGACGTCAAGAGTTACCACGCGCATATCTATTTCGACGACGACAACTACGAGAAGGCCGCGCAGATCCGGCGCTGGGCGGCCGAACGCTTCCCGGTCGAACTGGGCGACTGGAACCTGGAGCCGCGCGGCCCGCACGTCACGCCCTCGTTCTATTTCGGCTTCACCAACGAACTGCTGCCGATCCTGGTGCCGTGGCTGCAACTCAACAGCCTCGGCCTGACCATCCTGCTGCATCCCAATACCGGTGACCCGCGCTCGGATCATCTGTATTACGCGCTGTGGGTGAATCGCTCGCAGCCGGTCAATGCCTACGCGTGGCGCCGTTTCGTGGACGGCGGCGGCGGTGATGTGGAGCAGATCAATCCGAACGTGGTGCCGACGGTGCCGCTGGAGACCTGAGTATGGCCAAGGTCGCCCCTCTCCGACTGACCTCATTGCTCGTGTGAGTCAGGGGACGCTCTCGACAAGCGTTCCCACATCGAAGTTCCTACTGTGCGAACTACGGCTACTGATGATGACTTCATGCGATCGAAACTCGCGCTCGCTGCCGCATCTGGCAACGAAGTAGTAAGGCGTTGGTCCCGGGCCTGCAACCACCATCATCGCTGTAGAAAACTCAGCAGGGACATCCCGCATCGACGACTGCACGCCAGTCTCTACAGAGACCAGGCCGAGCCTGCATTGTTGATCGGGTTTCTCTGCCAATTTCGACACAGGCACCGATCCGGATACCCGAACGATCATGTCGCCGCCGAAAGTAGTGCATCCGGCAGCCAACCATGTCCCCAGGAAAAGGGGCAACAGCACAACCTTCATTTGCCGCACTCCTCTGTTCTTCTCAGGCACTGCTAGCGCACCTCTGCATGGCTCTCAGAACGTGCCTATCACCCCTAATTCACCGGCAGCAGCACGTTCATCAGCGAGGCGTCCTCCGGATCCGGTTTGAGCTCGAAGCCCAGGCTCTCGCACATCGCCAGCATCGTGCGGTTCTCGCGTAGCACCTGGCCTTCCACCGCCTTCAGGCCGAGCCAGCGGGCGTACTCGATCATGATCCGCATCAGCTGCCAGCCGATGCCGTGGCCCTTGAGGTCCGAGCGGATCAGGATGCCGTACTCGCCGCGCTCGTAATCGGCGTCGGCGTGCAGGCGTACTGCGCCGAGCATGTCGCCGCTTCTGGGATCGATCGCCACCAGCGCGATCGAGCGAGCGTAGTCGAGCTGGGTCAGGCGCGCGATGAACTCGTGGCTGAAATGCTTGACCGACTGGAAGAAGCGCAGCCGCAGATCCTCGTCGCTGACACGGGCGAAGAACGCGCGGAACAGCGCGTCGTCCTCGGGCCGTACCGGGCGCACCAGCGCCTTGGAGCCATCGCCGAGTGCGAACGTGCGTTCCCATTCCTTCGGATACGGAAAGATCGCAAAGCGCGGATGGCCGCGGCCCTTGTGCAACATCCGCGAGCGCGCCACCGCCACGCGCGCGTCCAATGCCAGCACGCCATCGCGGTCGGCCAGCAACGGGTTGATGTCCAGCGCGCGGATCTCGGGAATGTCGGCGGCCAGTTGCGCGAGCTTGACCAGCACCAGCGCGACCGCACGCTCGTCGGCCGCCGGCACGTCGCGGTAGCCCTTGAGGATGCGCGAGACGCGGGTGCGGCCGATCAGTTCGTGGGCCAGGCGCAGGTCCAGCGGCGGCAGCGCCAGTTCGCGGTCGTTGATGACTTCCACCGCGGTGCCGCCGCGGCCGAACACGATCACCGGGCCGAAGGTCGGATCGTCGGCGATACCGGCGATCAGCTCGCGTGCCTTCGGCCGCAACACCGTCGCCTGCACCAGCACGCCGTCGATGCGCGCGTCGGGGCGGGCCTTGCGTGCGCGTTCGAGGATGCCTTCGGCGGCCAGGCGTACTGCCGCCACGCTCGGCAGGTTCAGGCGCACGCCGTCGACGTCGGACTTGAAGTCGATGTCGGGCGAGACGATCTTGACCGTCACCAGACCGCCGGCCGCCAGCACCGGATCGGCCAGCAGCGCGGCCTCGTTGGCGGTGGCGGCCACCTGCAGCGGCACGCACGGGATGCCGTAGGCCTCCAGCAGGCGATAAGTCGCCAGCGGATCCAGCCAGCGCTGCCCGGCCGCCAATGCCTGCTCGACCAGTGCGCGCGCGGCGACGGCATCGACCACGAAATCCTCCGGCAGGCTGGGTGGGGTTTCCATCAGCGCCGCCTGCGCCTCGCGGTAGCGGACCATGTGGGTGAAACCGCGCACCGCATCCGACTCGGTCGCATAGGTTGGCACCCGCGCGGCGTTGAGCGTGGCGATCGCGGCATCGTCCTGGCCCAGCCATACCGCGAACACCGGCTTGTCGCGTGGGTGGCGACCGCGCTGGCCGAGCGAGCGGGTCAACGCCTTGGCGGCGTCGGCCGAGGAGGTGAACGCGGTCGGCACGTTGACCACCAGCAATGCGTCATTGTCGGGATCGGCCAGCAGCGCTTCGATCGCGGCGGCATAACGTTCGCCGTCGGCATCGACCACGATGTCGACCGGGTTCTCGCGCGACCAGCCCTGCGGCAGCGCGCGATCCAAGCGTTCGACCGTCTGCGGTGCCAGCGTGGCGAGCGTGCCGCCGCGCAGGGTCAGCTGATCGACCGCGAGCCGGCCGACGCCACCGCCGTTGCTGAGCACCGCCAGCCGGCGTCCGGGAAAGGTGCCGATCCGGCCGAGCGTCTCGGCGGCGGCGAACAGTTCGTCGAGTGCGCCCACGCGCAGCAGCCCGGCGCGCGCGAACGCCGCACCGTAGACCGCGTCCGAACGCGCCAAGGTCTGCGAATGGGTATCGGCGTTCGGATCGGGCCGCGCCTGCCGGCCGGACTTCACCACCACCACCGGTTTGGCGCGCGCGGCGGCGCGCGCGGCCGACATGAACTTGCGCGCGTCGCGGATCTGTTCGACGTAGAGCAGGATCGCGCGGGTGCGGTGGTCGGTGGCGAAGTAATCGAGCAGATCGCCGAAATCGACATCGACCGCATCGCCGAGCGAGACCACCGCGGAGAACCCGACCGAACGCGCCACGCCCCACTCGACCAGCGCGGCGGCAATGGCGCTGGATTCGGAGATCAACGCCAGGTCGCCCGCCTGCGGGCAGTGCGCGGCGATCGAGGCATTGAGCCGCGCGTGCGGGGCGATCACGCCCAGGCAATGCGGGCCAAGAATACGCAGGCCCTTGGCGCGCGCGGCGGCCTCGGCACGCGCGGCCGGCGAACCGGGACCGGCGCCGAGCCCGGCGGTGAGGATGATCGCGGCGGCCACGCCCTGGCGCGCGGCGATCGCGATCACCCGCGGCACCATCCGCGCCGGCGCGGTGATCACGACCAGTTCCGGTACCCATGGCAGATCGGTGAGCCGGCTCACCGTGCGTACCCCATCGATAACCGGATAGCGTGGGCTGACCCAGCCGATCTGGCCGGGAAAACCGGCCGCTCGGAGGTTGCGCACCACCGCCCGCCCGGCCGAGCGCTCGCGCGGGCTGCCGCCGACGATCGCCACGGACTTGGGACGGAATACGGACTGCAGGTGATAGGTGCTCATGCAACGGGCAACGTGTAGCGAGGCCTCACAAGGTACACGGCAGCTCACGGGCACGGCATGACGCAACGCGATCACGGCGATGCACCTTCACTTGTTTATAACGATTCTCATTTGCCGTAACATGGCGGCATCAGCCAGCATGTGGACGCCCGTCCGGCCAGCGATTTCGACCACCGGAACGGGGAATTCCCATGAAATCGCTGACCCTGCTGGGCATCGCCATGCTCGGCACCGCCGCCATGAGCGCCTCGGCGCACACGCCCTACCTCGCCCCCAGCGAGTTTGCACCGCGCGCCGGCCAGACCATCGCGCTGGATGCGTCCTTCGCCGAAACCTTCTTCGTGCCGGAGGCGGTGTTCGACGACAGCCGCTTCGCCATTACCCGCCCCGACGGCAGTGCCGCCGCGCCCGATGCGGTGCAGGTGATGAAGACCCGCACCGTCGCCGAGTACACGCTGCCGGCCGGCAACGGCACTTATCGCCTGAGCACCGGCCCGCGCCTGGGTGCGCAGTTCCGTACCTGGGAGGTCAACGGCAAGCGCGAAAGCTCGCGCGATGCATCGGCGAAGATCCCGGCCGGCGCCAAGGTGATCGCGAACTTCCAGGCACTCACGCTCGCCGAGACTTACATAAGCGTCGGCGCGCCCGATCGCACGGCGCTGACCGCACGCGGCACCGGCCTGGAATTCGTACCGGTCACGCATCCGAGCGATCTGTACGTGGGCGAGACCTTCGAGTTCGTCGTGCAGTACGACGGCAAGCCGCTGGCCAACCAGAAGGTCGAGGTGACCGAGGCGGTGTGGACCTCCGACCGCAAGCCGCAGGTGGACGCGCTGGAGACCGACGCGAACGGTCATGTGCGGCTCAAGCTGCAGCACGCCGGTACCTTCCTCGCGCTCAGCCGTCATCGCACGTCCGCCCCGGCCAGCGCGCCGGTGGCCGAATACAGCCACAGCTACACGCTCACCTTCCGCGTGTTTGAGCCGTAAGGCTCCCCCAACTTCCGGAGATATCCCATGAAAACTGGCGCACTTGCCGGCGCGTGCCTGACCGCGCTGCTGCTTCCGCTCGCCGTCCAGGCGCAGACCGCTTCTTCCGACGCCCGCCCGCTGATCGGCGGCCACGGCAACAACGTCGAGGCGTTCATCGCCCAATACGACGAAAACAACGATGGCAGCGTCACCTGGACCGAGTTCGAGACGTTCCGGCGTGCGCGCTTCGATGCCACCGACAGCAATGCCGATGGCACCGTGGATCAGACCGAGTACGTGCAGGAGTTCGACGCGCGCATGCGTGAACAGCTCGAACAGGAGCGCACCGCGCAGGTCGAGCAGACCCGCGTGCGCTTCGGCGCGCTGGACACCGACAAGGACGGCAACGTATCGCGCAAGGAATTCGATGCTGCCGGCGAGAAGACCTGGGAAGGCGGCCAGCGCGCGCTGGCCAGCAAGGACAAGCCCAAGGCCGACTACAAGCCCGGCGAAGCCAAGACCGCGGCATCCGCCGCGCGTTTCGACAACGCCGGCGGCCGTCTGGCGATGCCGACCAGCCACACCGCCGAGGGCTTCCTGGTGCTGTACGACAGCAACGGCGACGGCAAGGTCGATCGCGCCGAGTTCGATCGCGTACGCGATGAGCAGTTCGCGCGCGCCGATACCGACAAGAACGGCGTGCTGAGCCAAGACGAGTATCTGGCCGAGTTCGAGGATCGCCTGGATCGCCGCATCGCCACGCTGACCCAGGGCGAGGATCGCCAGGTGCACGTGCGCTTCGGCGTGCTGGATACCGACAAGGACGGCAAGCTGACCTTTGCCGAGTACCAGGCCTCCGGCAAACGCCTGTTCGACACCGCCGACCGCAACCACGACGGCGTGGTCAACGCCGCCGATGCCAAGCTGCCGCCGCCCGTGCGTCCGCAAGCCGCACCCGCGCGCAGCAGCGCCGACTGACCGGGACGTACGAGCATGCGGATGTGCCCTTCCCGCGCGTGGCTCGGCGGCATCGGTCTGTGGCTGACGCTGCAGACCGCCGCCGTGGCGTCGCCGCCGGTACAGCGCGAAGGCGTGCTGGGCACGTCCTTCGAGATGCAGGTGGAAGGCGACGACCGGCATGCCGACGGCGCGGTCGCCGCCGCGCTGGCGGAGATCGCACGGTTGGAAGGCGAGTTGAGCACCTGGCGCGCCGACAGTGCACTGTCGGCCTACAACGCCGGGCAACTCGACACACAAGTGCTGCCGACGGCCGTTACCGAGGTGCTGGCGTTGTGCGAGCAATGGCGCGAGCGCAGCGAGGGGGCTTTCAGTTGCCGGCTGGGCGCGGTGATCGCGCAATGGCATCAGGCCGAAGCCGACGGGCAACTGCCTGATCGCACAGCACTGCGTCGGCAGGCGCGCGCGTCGGCTGCGCTGGAATTGCCGCGTAGTGGACCGCTCGATCCGTCCACCAGCTTGCGCTTCGACGTGGACGGCCTGGCCAAGGGCTACATCCTCGACCATGCGCTTGAACGTGCACGCGCTGCCGCACCGCATGCACGCGGCATCCGCATCGACATCGGCGGCGATGCGCTGTACTGGGGCACGCGCGAAGACGGCAGCGCGTGGCCGGTCGCCATCGCCGATCCGTTGCGGCCACTCGACAACGTCGCCGGCATCGCGCAACTGGCGCTGCGCTCGCAGGCCATCGCCGCCAGCGGCCATCGCAGTCGCGGCTATACGCTCGGGCGGCGCCACTTCAGCCACATTCTCGATCCGCAGGAAGGCTGGCCGATGGTCTACGCGCCTTCGGCGACGGTGGTGGCCGGCGATGCCGCAAGCGCCGACGCGCTCGCCACTGCACTGAGCGTGCTGCCGATCCGCGATGGACTGGCGCTGGTCGACCGCATCGATGGCGCCGCCGCGTTGATCGTCAGCGACACCGGCATCGCCTTTGCTTCGACACGCTGGCCCGCGTTGCTGGCGGATACCGCGATCACGACCGCTCCGCCACGCTTGATCGTCGATTACGAAATCCCTCAGCCGAGTATCGCGGCGGGTTATCGCCAACCCTACGTCGCGCTATGGATCGAGCGCGAGGACGGCACACCGGTGCGACAGCTGCACGTGCTCGGCGATCGCACCCGCTGGCTCGGCGAACTGCCGCAGTGGTGGCGCCACTATGGTCGCAACGACCCGGCCGGCGCACTCGGCATTGCCCGTCCGACTCGCGCGCCGGGTCGCTACAGCGTGGCCTGGGATGGCCGCGATGATCGCGGCCAGGCAGTACCGGTCGGCCGCTACGTGCTGCGCGTGGAAGCCGCGCGCGAGCGTGGTGGTCACGAACTGCTGGCGGTGCCGTTCGTGCTCGATCCCTCCAGGCCCGTCAGCGAACAACGCCATGGCGAGGCGGAGATCGGCCAGATCACGCTGAGCAGCCGGCCGCCCGAGCCCTAGCAGGCCGGACCGCGCCTCCTTCTTTCCTAGCGACGTACGCCTCACCTCTTCGTCGGCCTTCCGCAGCCAGGAACCTCCCGCTCCGCCACCTCGGTGGGGCTCGTTCCATCATCCACTGCGGAGTCATCCATGAAGTACCGTCCCACCCTGCTCGCGCTGGCAGTGTCCTCGTGCCTGGCCGCGCCGAGCGTCGTACGCGCCGAAGCACCGGCCGATGCCGCCGGGGCCAACTCGACCCTGGACCCCATCCACGTCATCGAGACGCGCAAGCAATCCGACAACCAGAACGTCACCACGCTGTCGTCCAAGGAACTGCAACAACAGGGCGCGCAGAGCATGGAGGACGTGATCCGCTATGTGCCCGGCGTGGAAATGGTCGATCTGGGCCGCGCCGGTTTCAACGGTTTCAACATCCGTGGCCTGGAAGCCGACCGGGTGGCGATCACCCTGGACGGGCTGAGCTTCCCGCAGAGCCTGGATCCGGGCAGCTACCAGCCATACGAGTTCTTCCGCTCCGGCCGTGGCAGCGTCGATCTGGAAGCGGTCAAGAGCGTGGAGATCATCAAGGGCGCCGACGCGATCACTGCCGGCAGCGGCGCGCTCAGCGGTGCGGTGATGTTCACCACCAAGGATCCGGGCGACTTCCTCAAGCCCGGCGGCAATGACAGCTATGGCGCGATCAAGTACGGCTACACCGGTTCCAGCGACGAGAACATGGGCACGCTGACCTTCGCCAACCGCACCGGCAAGTTCGAATCGCTGCTGGTGTACACCAAGCGCGATGGCCACGAGACCGAGTCCTGGTACAAGACCACGATCGCCCGGCTCGGCCCCGACCGTCGCACGCCCGATCCGATCGATCGCGAGAGCGACAACATACTGGCCAAGGTCAACTTCCTCGCCACCGATACCCAGACCCTGGGCGTGGTCTACGAGCGTGCCCGCGCCACCAATGATGTCGACAACTGGACCCGCAGCGACGGCACCGGCGCCTATTACCAGCGCAGCGCGGTCGATCGCAACGATCGCGACCGTTACGGCCTGAAGTACACGTGGAAGGCCGACAACAGCCTGTTCGACACGCTGGAAGCAACCGTCGACCACCAGAAGAACTACATCCAGGGCCAGACCAACGTGCTGGTCGCCAGCGGCACCGCTGCCACCTACGGCACCTCCTGCTCGATCGCCGCGCTGTGCAGCCGCCAGGAAAACCGCTACGACACGCAGAAGATGGACCGGGTGGCGGTGGATCTCGACAAGCGCTTCGAGACCGGCGAGCTGCAGCACACGCTGGTCTACGGTGCCGCCTGGCAGCGCGGCAAGATCCACTGGAACTCGATTGATTCGCGCTGGGGCAACACCGGCACGCTGTACTCGCGCGACACCGACGCTTCGCTGTGGCCGGACACCCGGGAAACCGACTGGACCGCCTACGTGCGCGACAAGGTCGGCCTGCTCGACGACCGCCTGATCCTGACCGGCGGCCTGCGCTACGACAGCTACAAGTACGTGCCGGAAACCGCCGCCACCTCCGGCAGCAACTCCGGCTACGTCGGCGGTGCCGGCAGCGTGGGCACTTCCAAGTTCTCCTCGCCGACCTGGAATCTGGGCGCCGAGTACAAGCTGACCGATACCCAGTCGCTGTGGACCCAGTTCGGCCGTGGCTTCCGCGCGCCCGGCGTCAACGACATGTACGGCAGCTCCTCGACCACCGAGGTCACCCGCGTCTCCGACGGCGCCACCGTGACGGTGCCCGACGGCAGGAGCAATCCGAACCTGGAAGCCGAGCGCAGCCTCAACATCGAGCTGGGCTGGCGCTACCAGAGCGAGCGGTTGCGCCTGGGCCTGTCGGTGTTCCGCGACAAGTACAGCAACTTCATCGACACCGCCGAGTATGTCGCCGATGCCGACGTGCAATACAGCACCACCACGCGCGGCGTCACCACCATCACCAACGGCTACACCTACACCATGCCGATCAACCGTGGCGAAGTGACGGTCAAGGGCGTGGAAGCCGAAGGCATGTGGCTGCTGAGCGACAACTGGCTGGCGCGCCTGGCGTACTCCTACAACGAGGGCAAGGACAATGATGGCGAACCGCTGGCCAGCATCATCCCGGCCAAGACGATTCTTGGCCTGAGCTACAACGCGCCGTCGCAGCGCTGGAGCGTCACCGCCAACGTCACCCACCAAGATCGCAAGAGTCCGTCCGACTACGGCACCAGCGTGACCAACTCCAGCTATGGCGCCGAAGTGGTGCCGGTATATGCGTACAAGGCCCGCGAGTACACGCTGTTGGACGTGTTCGGCAGCTACGACATCACCTCGAAGCTGCACCTGACCGCCGGCGTCTACAACGTGTTCGACAAGGAGTATTACCTGTGGAACCGGGTGCGCACCGCCGGTGCCGGCACCACGATCTTCCAGGGCAACACCAGCGCGGCGGGCATCGGCCGCTGGTCGCAGCCGGGCCGTAATCTGCGCGTTACGCTGAGTTACGAGTTCCTTTGATCGAACCGGGCCAGGGACGGCCTTTTACTTTCAGCCTGCCCCCTATCCCTGACCTCGTCGTCCCCGCGAAGGCGGGACGACGGTCGGTTTTGGCGCGACAACCTGAGAGCCGGTGCAGACCAGAAAGAACTACAGCAGCGTGCCGCTCAGGATCATCGCGGCGATGCTGAAATAGATCACCAATCCAGTCACATCCACCAGCGTCGCCACGAACGGCGCCGAGGCACTGGCCGGATCGAAGCCGAGCCGTTGCAGCACGAATGGCAGCATCGAACCGGATAGCGAGCCGAACGTGACGATACCCACCAGCGCGGCGCCGATCGTCATCGCGACCATCACCCAGTGCGGGCCGTAGTCGTAGAAGCCCGCGTTCTGCCAGACCGCGATGCGCACGATCGCCAGCACGCCGAGGATGCTGCCCAGCACCAGTCCGGTCGGGATCTCGCGCAGTGCCACCTTCCACCAGTCGCCCAGGCGCAGCTCGCGCAATGCCAGTGCGCGGATCAGCAGCGAGGTCGCCTGCGAGCCGGAATTGCCGCCCGAACTCATGATCAGCGGGATGAACAAGGTCAGCACCACCGCCTTGGACAGTTCGTTCTCGAAGTGCTGCATCGCGCTGGCGGTCAGCATCTCGCCGAGGAACAGCACGCTCAGCCAGCCGGCACGCTTTCGGATCATCTCGCCGAAGCCGATCCGCATGTACGGCTCGTCCAAAGCCTCCACGCCGCCGAACTTGTGCACGTCCTCGGTGGATTCGGCGATCAGCGCATCGAGGATGTCATCGACGGTGACGATGCCAAGCACGTGCCGCTGCGCATCCACCACCGGGATCGCCAGCAGGTCGTGGCGGCGGATCAGCCGCGCGACTTCCTCCTGATCCATCTGTGCATCCACGGTGATCGGCGGATTGACCTGGGCCACGTCCAGGATCGGCGCGTCCGGCTCACCGGTGATCAGGCGCCGCATCGTCACCACCTGCACCAGCGTGCGCTCGTGCGGCTCCAGCAGATAGATCGCGTAGACGGTCTCGCGGCTGCGCTCGACTTCACGCACGTACTGCAGGGTGCGCGCGACCGTCCAGTCGGCCGGGACGCCAACGAATTCGGTGGTCATCAGCGCGCCGGCGGTATGCGGCGAATAGCGCAGCAGCTTCTGGATCGCGCGCCGGGTCTCCGGACGCAACCGCCACAGCAGCTGCTCGTGGTCGTCCTCGTCCAGGTCCTGGAAGATGTCGGTGGCGCGGTCGTCGGCCATCTGGCCGAGCATCTCGGCGGCGCGGTCGGCGTTCTGCATCGCCACCAGCGCGCTGGCGTCGCGCAGTTCCGGCTGCTCCAGGATCTTGACCACGCGCGGCAGCGGCAGCACGGCCAGGATCGCGGCGGCATCCTCGCTGTCGAGGCCATTGAGGTACTCCACCGCATCGGCGGTGTTGAGCTCGACCAGCGGCGCGGTCAGTGCGTCGACATCCTCGGGAGGCAGTCGCAGCAGGTTCTCGTTGTTCATGGGTTCGCCTGGTTATCGGCCACGGTCGGTGGCAGCAGCGGCGAACCGATCCCGATCCCTCAGGCGGTCGCCAGCACTGTCATCGACCCCGGTCTAGGGTGACTGTCGCTGGACATGGTGTTGGGACTCCAAAAAGGGATGCCCGCACATGGATGTGCGGCGCTCTTGCGAGGGACTCGCAAAGACGCGCCGGCGGGGATGCCGCCGGCGGCGGCGCGAAGTCTGCGCCGATGTGGCGTGATGGTCAATGGGGCAGTGACGGCCTTTGGGTGATGGCATTTGTAGGAGCGGCTTCAGCCGCGATGGGGCTTTCATGCAGATCCCTCTGCAAGAGCCCGCACATCCATGTGCGGGGATTCAAAAGGGAAAGCTTCATCGCGGCTGAAGCCGCTCCTACGGATCAGATGACCTCATACGTCTTCACAGGACAGGCCAGGACAAGACAAAAGCATCACAAATGACGTCACCTTCCCATCTTGAGTACTACGTCGCCCCAGCTTTGACGCACTTTCTGGACAATCACCGGCCCGCGAGGGACAACATCCACTATCCAGGAAGGAAATCATGGGCTTTTCAAGCAAGTCTCTGCATGCATGCGTGTTCGCCACGGTGCTGCTGTTCGGCATCCATCCGGCTCAGGCCCAGGTCGCAACCGGCGGCTTCTCGTCCGGACGCGGCTCATCGGAGGCGGCCACCACCGTCACCACGCTCGACGCCCTCAAGGCCGCGTTCAACGCGCGCAAACGCCACATCGTGATCAGCGGCCATATCTACGGCGGCGCCACGCTGACCACCCTCACTTTCGCCGACACCGGCTGGAACAACACCACCATCGAAGGCGCCGCCGGCGGCGGCGCGGTGTTGGAGAACATCCAGCTCAAGTTCAGTGGCGAGCAGTTGGCGAGCGGCACCAACATCGAGAACGTGGTGATCAAGAACATCACCTTCCGTGGCCGCATCACCGACCTGCAGGCATTGCCGGTACAGGTCGCCGGGACCTCCAACAATATCGGCATCAACTATCTGGGCGTATCGCTGCGCCGGGTTTCCAACGCCTGGATCGATCACTGCACGTTCTACGACATCAGCGACGACCTGTTCAGCGTGAGCCTGGCCTCGGACTACGTCACGCTCTCCTACAACCATTTCTACTTCACCGACGGCTGGGTCAACATGGATCCGAACCCGGTGTGGAACTGGGTCGGCACCTATAGCGACCTGGCCGGCGAACGTCTGGCGATGGTGATCGGCGCGAGCCGCAGCGACTCCCACGTCTATGGCGGCAACAAGCTGCGGGTGACGATGCACCACAACTGGTTCGGCCCCAACATGCGTGGCCGTCCGCTGCTGCGCGGCTGGGTGCACGCCTACAACAACTATTTCGACAACAGCACCGCGCCCAGCGGCACGCGTCTGGCTGTCGATGGCCACAGCTACAGCAAGCAGCAGTACAACGCGTTGCAGGTCGGTAGCGGCAGCTTCGTGGTGTCGGAGTCGAACTACTTCTACAAGACCCACAACAGCCATCAGATCGGCCTGGACAGCAGCGGCGACACCTACAGCTTCTACGAGCGCAGCAACGTCTACAACGCCACCACCGGCACCTCGGCGACCGGCTCGGGCTTCACCGGCTCGCCGGTGAGCTATGCCTACACGCTCGATGCGGCGGCCAACGTGCCCTCGCTCGTGCAGGCCAACGCCGGGCCGCGTTGAGGTTCACGGGGCGTCGTGATGCGGCGCCCCGTATCTTGCTGTACAACGTCTCACTGCCATGAGGCCTGTACACCCGAATTGAGCAGCACAGCGAAGCGGTGGTGGCCTGGATGAGTTGTTATGCCTCACCATCGCTGTCGAACGACATCGCGAGAAAATGCTCATACCGTTCGCGCGCCTTAGACGCAGCGCCTAATGCGCTCATGTCACGCACTAGTTCCTCTTTATAGCGATCAAAAGTTTCACGATCTCCAGCGCTTTTTGCTTTTTCCATGCGGCTTGAAGAATCACTGAGCAACGACTCCTCAATGGACTTGTATGTTGGCATCTCAGTCATTTGGAGCCTCCATTGGGACCACCTAACGCCTCTTCGGTGCTTTCGTGGCTGGTCGGCGTGAATTCGGCGGCGGCTTCTTTGCCGATGTCTTCTTTGTCCGCATTTTCTTCACCGCTGCTTTCTTCGCTGCGACCTTGGCCGGCTTGGCCCGGCCCTTCGCCGGTGCGGCCGGCGTAGTCGATTTCGCCGCCGTCCGATTCGCTGGCGGCGGTCGCCGTCCCGGTGTCAGCGGTCGCCAGGCATGTCCGCCGTTCAAGGCAAGCAACGCATCGGCCGCTGCCGGGCCGGCACTGCCGGCGGGATAGTTGGGGAAATCATTGGGCGGCTCGCGCCACGCATCCAGAATCGGCTGCACGATGCGCCAGCCACTCTCCACCGTCACCGCATCCTGGAACAAGCCGGACTCGCCATTCATGCAGTCGCGCAGCAACTGCTCGTAGCCGACCGTGTATTGCTTGGGGAACCAGTCGCGGTAGCGGAAGTCCATCCGCACCGGCGCCAGCGCCACCTGCGGGCCGGGTCGCTTGACGTCGAATTGCAGCGAGATGCCCTCGTCCGGCTGGATATGCAGCACCAGCCAGTCCGGGCCGTAACCGCCGATCTCGGTATTGCGGAACGGCGCCAGCGGCGCCGACTTGAAGCGGATCGCGATCTCGGTAGTGCGCTCGCGCAGACGCTTGCCGGTGCGCAGGTAGAACGGCACGCCGGCCCAGCGCCAGGTATCCACCTGCAGCTTCATCGCCACATAGGTCTCGGTATCGGAGTCGTCCGAAACGGAGTCTTCCTCGCGATAGCCGCACACCGCGGTGCGGTTGACCGCACCGGCGGCGTACTGCCCGCGTACCACATCGGATGCTGTCAGCGGATGTATCGCCTCGATCACCTCGGCACGCCGACGATGCATCGCATCGGTGGTGAACGCCGACGGCGGCTCCATCGCGATCATCGCCAGCAGTTGGAACAGATGGTTGGGCACCATGTCGCGCAGGCAACCGGTCGGATCGTAGAAGCGCCCACGCCCTTCCACGCCGATCGTCTCGGCGGCGGTGATCTGGATGTGGTCGATGCGATCGCGGTTCCACACCGGCTCGAACAAACCATTGGCGAAGCGGAACGCGAGGATGTTCTGCACCGTTTCCTTGCCGAGGAAATGATCGATGCGGAACACCTGATCCTCCTTCAGCACCCGCGCCACCACCTCGTTGAGATGACGCGCGCTGGCCAGGTCATGACCGAACGGCTTCTCGATGATCACCCGCCTCCAGGACCCACCTTCGCGCTGCTTCACCAACCCGGCGTGGCCGAGGTTGACCAGCAACGGCTCGAAGAAACGCGCCGCCGTGGCCAGATAGAACAGCACATTGCCCTGCGTGCCGTAGCGCGGTTGCAACGTCTCCAGCAGCGCGCCAAGCCGGACAAACGTGGATTGTTCGGTGAAGTCACCGCGCAGGTAATGCATGCGCTCGCGCAACCAGTCCCAGGCCTGCTCGTCGAAACCCTCGGCCTGGAATTCGGCATCACGACCACCGATCAGCTCACGCATCGCGCGCCCGGTTTCGGTACGCCAGGCCCGCTCGCCGGTGTCACCGTGATCGATACCGACGATCGCGAAGTTCTCACTGAGCCCGCCAGAACGGCGCAGGTTGTACAACGCCGGCATGACCAGGCGCCGGGTCAGATCACCGCGGCCACCAAACACCACAATGATGCAGGGTGGTACGGATGCGATGTCGCTCATGGATGACGTGTCTCCTCAGCGGGAAAACCGAGCGGGCGCGACGTGTTGTCGAACCACGCAACCTGCCTATCTCCCTGTGTGTCATGACGAGCGTACGACCGGTAGTGAATCCTCGTATCAGCGGATCAACACCGCTGCACGGCACGCACACTTGCCCGGAGACAGAAGCAGCAGTCTCACATGCGTGATGTGTGGATCTGGTTACGGCATGCAGGCGGCGACATCGGCGCCGCGGCGTGGTCATGAACTGCAGCGGCGTGAACTTCGGCCACGCCGCGGATGCCTACCGGCTCTCGCGCAAAAACCGCGCCATCGACGAGGTTCCCGGCAGGGCCGGTTCGAACTGGCCGGCGACGTCGATGAAGCCGCGCATGATCGCGATTTCGCGCGGGGTGCGGTTGAGTGCGTCGCGATGGTCTGGGTCGGCGCCGGCACGCAGCAGGCGCTGCACCAGCAGCGGCAGGCCGTGCAGTGCGGCCAGGTGCAGTGGGCCGAAGCCGCGTGGATCGGCGACGTCGAGCGAGACGTCTTCGTCGAGCAGGCGTTCGACGCCGGCCAGCACCACTTGTTCGTCGCAGGGCGTGCCGGGTTCGGCGCGGGCGCCGAGCAGCAGCAGCACCGGGCTGACCTTGCCGGTGCCGCCTTCCGGATCGGCGCCGGCCAGCAGCAGCGTGTCCAGCAACGCCAGCAGGCGGGTCTTGTCGCGCGCGGTGAATCCGTACAGCCCGGCGCAATGCAGCGGCGCCAGTTCCTGCGCATCGCTGGCATGCACGTCGGCACCGGCGGCCAGCAGGCGCGCGACGATGTCCGGCAGGCCCAAGGCGCTGGCCAGCATCAATACGGTGACGCCGCCCGGCAGGCGATGTTCGATCTGCGCGCCGGCGTCGAGCAGCGCGGCAACGATGCCGGCGTGACGCATGCTGACCGCGGCGGACAGCGGCGTGGCGCCACTGTTGGCGGCATGTTGCGGATCGGCGGCGCGGGCCAGCAGCAGATCGACCACGGCGACGTGACCGCCACCGGCGGCGCGCAGCAGTGCGGTGCAGCCCTGTGCATCGGTGGCGTCGACCGGCAGGCCGAGGTCGATCAGGCGGCGCACTGCGTCGGCGTCGCCGCCGGTCGCGGCGGACGGCACGTCGGCAGGACGCAGCGCGCGACGCGGCAACGACCACACCCGCCAGTCCAGCCAGTCGGCCAGATCGCGGCGGCCGATCGACAGCGCCACGCCGAGCGGTGTCTGGCCATCGGCGGCACGCGCCTCCGGTGAGGCGCCTTGCAGCACCAGCAACTTCAATGAAGCCTCGCGGCCGAGCGCGGTCGCCAGGTGCAGCGCGGTCATGCCATGGCTGTCACGTGCTTCGCGATCGACACCGCGCTCCAGCAGCGCCAGTTGCAGGCGCGACCAGCCCAGCCGTACCGCCAGCGACAACGGCGGATCGCCGGCCGGCGATGGCGCAAACGGGTCGGCGCCGCGCTCGAGCAGTTCCAGTGTGGCATGTTCCAGGCCACGCGAGGCGGTGTCGTGCTGCACGCAGGCGGCGAGGAAACGGCCCAGGCCACCGGCACCCGCCGGCGAGACGCCGTGGCGCAGCAGCACCTGCAACACGGGCACCGCATCCACGCCGCGCGCGAGCAGCGCGAACATCGGTACGTCGCCGCAGGCATCGCGCACTTCCGGCTGCGCACCGTGGTTGAGCAGCCAGTCGATCGCTTCGGGATTGAGTGCCAGATGCGGGTCGTGCAGCAGGCCGCCGGTTTCCTGCGGATCGCACAGCCGCGCCAGTGCGGCCAGACCATCGCGCTGGCCAAGCTGCAGGCCTTCGCGTAGCAACACCAGCGGCGGGCGATCCGGCAGCGTGCGCGGCGCGGTGCCCGGTGCATCGTCGGCATCGTTGCCGGCGTCGGCGACTGCGGTCGGCAGTGGATAGGCCGGATCGAGCAGCGAAACGATCGCCCAGCGTCCGGCACCGGCCGCCAGGTCCACGGCGCGACGCCCGGCGTGATCAGGCTGGTCGGCGGGAATGCCCAGTTCCAGCAGGCGCTGCACCAGCGCCGGCGAGACCTGTTCGGCACCGCACGCCAGCAGCACCGCGTTGCGGCCCTCGGCATCGACCGCGGTGAAGTCGGCCTTGCGGGTCAGCAGCGCTTCGAGCACCGGGCCGCGGGCGTTGCGCGCGGCATCCAGGAACGGCGTGCGCGCCAGGGTGTCGCGCGCCTCGATGTTGGCACCGGCGCCGAGCAGCACCTCGACGACCTCGGCATGGCCGGCCAGCGCGGCCTCGTGCAGGGCGCTGCGGCGCTGACGATCGCGGGCGTCGATGCGCGCCTTGTGCTTGAGCAGCAATTGCACGCCAACCGGATCGTCTTCCTCGGTGCCGGCTGCGGCCAGCAATACGGGCGTACCACCTTCGGGCTCGGGGCGCGCGCCACGCTCGAGCAGGAACTTGGCCAGCCGCCAGTTGCCGGCCTGGCAGGCGGTCGCCAGCGGCGAAAGGCCGTCGTTGTTCAACGCCTCCAGTTCGGCGGCGGCATCGCGCAACAGCGCGGCCACGCCGGGGTCGGAACTGCGCGCGGCATGGTGCAGTGGAGTGTTGCCGTCGGTGTCGGTGGCGCGCGGGTCGGCACCGTTGGTGAGCAGGGTCATCACCGCCTCGGGGCGGCCGTGCCAGCTGTCGCGGGTGGCGGCCAGCAGCGGGGTCATGCCGCGATAGGCGTGGTTGACGTCGACCCGGCGCACGATCAGCTCGCGCAGCAGGCGCAGGTCCGGCAGCACTGCCGCCAGCACCGCGAGGCTGCGCTGGTCGCGCACGTCGCTCGGCGGCAGCGCGTGCGGGTCGGCGCCGGCTTCGAGCAACTGCAATGCGCGATCGACGCGACCGTTGCGCGCAGCCTCGTACAGCTCGGGCAGCAGGCGCTCGCTCGCCATCGGCTCCAGCGGTCGTGGGGCGATGGCGGCTTCTTCGAACAGTTCGTGCGCTTGAGGACGACGCGGCAGGTCGTCAGCGATCGCCGCCACTTCGACCCGCTGCAGCAGCAGATGCGCGAATGGCAGCAGCACGGCGGTGGCGATCGCCAGGGTCCAGTGCGTGGTCGGCGAGAGCAGCGATGGCCAGGCCAGCGCGACGCCGCTGGCGCACGCCGCCAGCACCAGCGCGGCCACGCCCAATCCTTGCCACGATTGCAGTTCCTGCCCGGCCAGCGCCTGCCAGCGCGCGCGCAGCGAGCCGGATTCGCGTTCGGCGCCGCTCCACAGCGGCCAGGTCCGCCACAGCGCCAGCAGCGCGGCGCTGACCGCCACGCTCAGCGCCAGCGCGGCGGCCAGGCTGCCGCTGTCGCGCAGTGCCGCCAGCGGCCAGGTCACCAGCAATGCCAATGCCGCCAGCCCGGCGCCCCACAGGCCCAGCAGCGGCGGGATCTCCTGCAGCAGCGTGCGCGGCGCGGACGGCAACGCACGGGTGCCGCGGCGCCAGGACACCGCCAGCGCGAACGCCGGCTGTGCCAGCCATGCACCGAGCACGGCGACCACGCCACCGAACCCGGTCAGCAACGACAGCGCCAGGCCCATCGCCAGTGCGGCAGCGGCGGGGCCTGAACGCCGGAAACGGCCGTCAGTCATCACCGCGTCCGGTAGTCGCCAGCGGCGACGGCGGAAACTGCAGGAAGAACCCGCGCTCGACCAGTTGCGCGCGCACCTGCTCCGCATCGGCCTGCGCGAGGCGACGCTCCGGCGTCAGCGCGAACTCCAGCACGAACGTGAACGGCGCGAGTTGCGCGTGCACGGGCTCGGGCATCGTGGCGAAGTCATCGCGCCGTGCGAGGTAGACGAAGGTGTCCTGTTTGCGCTGGCTTTTATAAACGTAGGCTTGCATGCGCACGGGATCGCGCCCGGCGTGGAAAGATCGAAGTGTCCGGAATTGTGTCGGAAATACGGCACTGGCGAAAGCTTCACCACACTCAGCGCCATTCATCTGACGCGTCGGTGCGTGAACGGCCGGGCAAACTCACTGGACTCGAAGGAGTGGCCGATATACTCCTGCGACGTTTCTTCACGCCATTCATACGAGCCACGAGTGAATCCAGCGCAGCCGCCGCCCCGCATGGTCCCGCTTTCGATTACCGCCTTCACCGCCACCACTGCGCTGGGGGCCGGGTTGCAGGCGCAGATGCAAGCCTTGCGGGAGCAACGCAGCGGACTGCGCCGCAACGACTTCGGCCCGCAGCCGCTGGAGTGCTGGATCGGCCGGGTCGACGGCCTGGAAGCACTGCGCCTGCCCGACACGCTGGCCGAATGGGACTGCCGCAACCACCGGCTGGCCTGGCTGGCGCTGCAACAGGACGATCTGCACGCGCAGCTGGATGCGGCGATCGCCCGCCACGGCGCCGACCGCGTAGCGCTGGTGCTGGGCACCTCGACCTCCAGCATCGGCGCGACCGAGGAGGCCTACACCCGGCTCGAATCCGGCGACGACGGCGTGGCGCACTTCCCCGCCGACCTGGCCCGGCCGGCGCTGCACACGCCGCACTCGCTGGGCAACTTCGTGCAGGCCGCCACCGGCGTGCGCGGCCCGGTGGTAACGGTGGCGACCGCCTGTTCGTCCAGCGCCAAGGTGTTCGCGCAGGCGGCGCGGCTGATCCAGGCCGGGTTGGCCGATGCAGCGCTGGTCGGCGGTGTCGACACGCTGTGCGGCAGCGTGTTGTTCGGGTTCAACTCGCTGCAGCTGGTCGCAGCGGAGCCGTGCCGGCCATTCGACGCGCGCCGGGTCGGACTCTCGCTCGGCGAGGCCGGCGGCTTTGCACTGCTGGAACGCGATGGCGAAGCGCTGGCATTGCTGTGCGGCTATGGCGAGTCCAGCGACGCCCACCACATGTCCGCGCCGCATCCGGAAGGCCTCGGCGCGCGTCTGGCAATGGCCGAGGCGCTCGCGCGCGGCGATATCGACGCCGCGCAGGTCGGCTACCTGAACCTGCACGGCACCGCCACGCCGGCCAACGACAGCGTCGAGGCCGCCGCCGTGGCCGCGCTGTTCCCCGACACCCTGCACGCCAGCTCGACCAAGGCCTGGACCGGGCACACGCTCGGCGCGGCCGGGATCGTCGAATCGGTGTTCGCGCTGCTGGCACTGCGCGAGGGCGAACTGCCGGGCACGCTCAACAGCGAGCAGCCCGATCCGGCCTGCGGCCCGCAGATCCGCTTCGCTCCGGCCACGCGCCGGATCGATTACGCGATGAACAACTCGTTCGGCTTCGGAGGCAACAACTGCACGTTGTTGTTCGGACGCGCATGAGCCGGCCCGCTCCCATGTTGCAGGCCACGCTCGAAGGCATCGGCTTCTGGACCCGCGGCCTGCCCGGCTGGGAGGCCGCGCGCGCGTTCGCCCACGGCGAGCCGGCGGCGGCCGAGGCACCGGCACGGCCATCGCCACAGTTGCTGCCGCCGAACGAGCGCCGACGCGCGCCGGAGACCGTGGCCGTGGCATTGGAAGTAGCGCTGGCAGCCTGCCAGGCGGCCGGACGCGATCCGGCCACGCTGCCGTCGGTGTTCGCCTCCAGCCACGGCGACCTGGCGATCACCGACTACATGGCCGCGACGCTGGCCGATGACCCAAGCGCGCTGTCGCCGACCCGCTTCCACAACTCGGTGCACAACGCCGCCGCCGGCTACTGGACCATCGGCACCGGCGCGAACACACCCGCCACCGCGATCAGCGCCTACCGCGCCAGCTTCGCGCAGGGCCTGCTCGAAGCGCTGGTGCAATTGCACGCCGGCGCCGAGGCGGTGCTGCTGGTCGGCTATGACGGCGGCGGCAGCGGCCCGCTCGGCGAAATGGCACTCAGCGATGGCCTGCTCGGCGGTGCGCTGGTGCTGGCGCGAGACGGCAGCGGCCCGCGCCTGCGCGCTCACTGGCAGGACGGCGAGGTCGAGGCCGCACCGGGGCCGCTGGCGACGTTCGCCACCAGCAACATCATGGCCACGATGCTGCCACTGTTCGACGCGCTGGCACTGCGGCAACCGCACGCGACCCTGCACGCCGGCCCGGGACGGGTACTGGCGCTGGAGCTGGCGCATGACTGAGCCCATGCCCACCCGCGACTCGGTTGCGGTGGTGATCCCCGCCTTCAACGAGGCGCTGCGCATCCGCGACGTCGTGCTGGGCGCGCTGGCGCAGTTTCCTCAGGTGATCGTGATTGACGACGGCTCCGACGACGCCACCGTCGCGCAGTTGGAAGGCCTGCCGGTGACGCTGTTGCGGCATCCACAGCGACTCGGCAAGGGTGCCGCCTTGCGCAGCGGCTTCGCCGAGGCGATACGGCGCGGCTATGTCGGCGTACTGACGATGGACGGCGACGGCCAGCACGACCCGACCGACCTGCCGCGCCTGCTGCAGGCCGCGGTTCGATATCCGCGCCGCATCGTGATCGGCGCCCGCCTGCGCCAGCGCGCACAGCAACCGCGGCATCGCCGCATGGCCAACGCCTTCGGCGACTGGGGCATCGGCTGGGCCTGTGGCTTCCGCATCGCCGACAGCCAGAGCGGCCAGCGCTACTACCCCGCCGCGGTATGCCGGCTGGGCGACATCCCCGGCGAGGATTTCGTATTCGAAGCGCAGTTGCTGATCTCGGCGGCACGCGAACTCGGCATGGGCACGGTGTCGGTCCCGATCGAAACCCGCTACGGCCACGACGCAGCCGACACTCGCTTCCGCCGCAGCCACTTCCGTCCCCTGCGCGACCTGTACCGCATCACCTCGCACGTGGTCGGCCAGGTGATCACCCATGGTGATGTAGGCGCGCGTTACCGGCTGACGCGCGATACCCCGCCGTGTATCGATGACCCTGTTGCGGCGTGGCCGGAGATCGATATCGCCCGGCCTGAAGAGCATCACAGTTAGAGCGTTTTAGGCGCAAGTGATGACGGATGCCAAGAATCGCAGGAGCGGCTTCAGCCGCGATGAGGTGTTCTCGGTAAGCCTCATCGCGGCTGAAGCCGCTCCTACGGTTGACGTGTATCTGTAAACACCTGCCGCAGCGTTTCACAACAGCCAAATGGCTGGTAATGGCTGATCAAGGTAACTCGCTCCGAAGGAGCGAAAGCCTTTGCTGTTGAAGTTGAAGTTGCTTCAACCACAAGAAGCTAAAAGCAACGTCCATAGATGATCAGCCTTCGGCTGCTGAGAAGCGCCTCCCGCTTTCGCGGGAATGACGGTAGAGAGATTGCTGTTGCCGTTACCGTCGCTTCAATTAGCAAACTGAAGCATCGCGGGGAAAGCCCGTCGGGACTGAAGTCCCTCCCACAGATCTACAGGCCATCACAACGCTACCGGCAAAGCCCCATCGCGGCTGATGGCCCTAGGCCACGTAGAGACGCTCCTACAAAGCGGGTCACCGTGCACGGCGCTCGCGGAGAAAGCGACTCAGCCCATTCCCCCATTAACCCCAATCACCTGCCCATTCACATACCCAGCCAAATCCGAGCACAAAAACCCGACCAATCCCGCCACCTCATCCGGCCGCCCAGCTCGCCCCGCCGGCACCATCTGCTTGATCAACTCAGGCGAAAATGCCTGCTCCGCCATCGCCCCCTCGATCACTCCCGGCGCCACCACATTGACGGTGATGCCGCGACTGGCCATCTCGCGCGCCAGCGACTTCGAGGCACCGTGCAGCGCCGCCTTGGCCGCCGCGTAATTGGTCTGACCACGATTGCCCAGCACCGCCGCAACACTGGAAACACTGACGATACGACCCCAGCGCGTACGCGCCATCGGCAGCAGCAGCGGTTGAGTCACGTGGAAGAACCCGTGCAGCGACACGTCGATCACCCGCTTCCACTGTGTCTCGCTCATGCCCGCCATCGGCGCGTCGTCATGGATGCCGGCGTTGTTGACCACGATCTGGATCGGTCCGTCCTGCAGCAGCGTCTCGATCGCCGCCGCGCTGGCCGCGCCATCGGCGACGTCGAACGCCACCGCCTGCGCCTGGCCGCCGGCCACGGTGATGTCCCCGGCCAATGCCTGCGCACGGGTGAGATTGCCGTTGGCGTGCACGATCACCTGCACGCCATCTGCGGCCAGGCGACGGCAGATCGCGCCGCCGATGTCGCCGCTGCCGCCGGTGACCAGCGCACGTCGTGGAATCTGGGTCATTGCGGAATCTCCGGTTGCAGGATCACCGCCGCGCGGCCTTCGGCAAGCAAGCAGTCCTGATGATGGATGCGGAAGGCGTACTGCTGGCTGTTGTCGCTGGCGACCAGTTGCTCGGCCTCGCCGATCAGCTCGCCTTCGAGAGCATCGATGTGCGCCACATGCAGCTCCACGCCACGCAGCGATACCAGCATGCCCGGGCGCGGCGCACGACCGGCGTCCTGCGCAAGCAGACCGCCATGCACCGCCATCGCTTGCGCGCCGTACTCGCACAGATGCACTGCCGAGAGATGACCTTCGCGGCGCAAAGGATGCGTCGGATCACGGTGATTGCGCGCGACCAGCACGATGCGCTGCGTGTCCCACGCGCGCACCTCGTCCCATAGGCACATCGCGCCGGCATGCGGTACCAGAGCAAGGATGCGATCACGCCCGATGCGCATCTTCGACCTCACGGGTTGGATGCCGCGACACCAGCAGCGCCAGCACGAAGTTGCTGAGCACGCCGAGCGTGACGGTGACGCCGATCGCGCGCAGCACCGGGATCGCCGACCAGCCGAGCAACGCGAACACCACCACCGTCATCACACTGCACACGATCAATCCGTGCAGCGTGCGCAACTGATCGGCACGGCCGTCGCCGGCATGTTCGAAGAACAACCCGTAGTCCAGTCCGAGTCCGGCGCCGAGGATCAACCCGATCAGGTGGAACAGGTTCAACTCCACCCCGGCGCTGCGCAGCACCGCCACGGTCAACAACGTGGTCAGCGCCATCGGCAACAGCACCCGCACCACCCGATGCGGCGAGCGCAGCGCGATCCACACCGTTGCCACCAGCAGCAGCGCGGCGACACAGAGTGCGAGCAACAGCCGCGTGCGGTAAGCGGCGACCAGCGATTCGGACGCGTGTTTCAGGTCGATCAGCTGGGCACCGTGCTGCGCGGCCAGCGTCGCCAACCCGATCGGATCGGACAACGTGCCCAGCGACACCAGCGCGGTGGCGTGATGGCGCGAATGCAGCAGCAGGCCATCGACGACGGTCGCCAACGGCGTGCCGGCAAGATCCTGTGCGCGCAGCGGTGGCGCGGTGCGGGCGCGCTCGATGTCGGCCAGGAAATCGTCGAACGCATCGGCGCGGAATGGCGAATCGGCCACTGCCTGGGCCAGCGCGGCGCGCAGGGCTTGCGGTGTCGGCAACGCCGCCTGGCGCGCACGCTGGGTCGCGGCACTCGGCAGGTAGCGCGTGACCATGTCGTAACTGCCGAGCCGGCCGGTCGCCATCTCGTGTTCCAGCAACGGTTGCAGGCCTTCAGCAGCGGCCAGCGCTTCTTCCTCGTTGGCGCCGCGCAGTGCCAGCACGTAACGCACGTCCGGCGCACCCAGTTCTCCACGCAGTTCGCCATCGCGCAGCAGATCGGCGCGATCGACCGGGGTCAGCTTCGACAGATCGTTTTCCCAGAACGGCTGCGGTGCGCGCCAGATCAGCACGACCGCGATCGCCGACAGTATCAGCAGCGACACCCGGGGGCGCGGCAGGCGTTCGATCCGCGACCACAGGCGTGACAACCGCACCGAATCGGCCAGATCGCGCCGCGCCGGATCGACCAGCCCCGGCAGCAGGAAACGCGTGGCCAACGCGGCGGCGGCTAGCGCCGTGATCGTGAACACCGCCAGCTGGCGCAGACCGTCCACGCCGGAAAACAGGAAGGTCAGGTAGGCGATGCAGGTGGAGGCCACACCGGTGCCCAGCGTCGGCCACAGATGGCGCACGTTCGCCCATGCCGATTGACCGGGGCGCTGGTGGCTGAGGAAGTGCACCGGATAGTCCTGCACCACGCCGATCAGGGTGAAACCGAAAGCAATCGTGATGCCATGCACGCCATCGAACAGCGCCGCCACCGCCGCCAGGCCGGCCAGGCCGGCGGTGGCCAGCGGCAGGAAGCCGAGCAGCGGCGCTTTCCAGCTGCGGTAGGCGAGCAGCAACAGCAGGATCATGCCGATCGTATCGATCGTGCCGATCGTGCCGGCCTCGTTGCTGGTATGCGTGCTGATCTTCACCGCGAATGCACCGGGGCCGCTCATTTCCAGCCGGCTGCCGGAGCCTGCGGACACTTTGTCGAACGCGTCCTGGATCGCCTGCACCGCCTCGGCCTGTCCAGTCGGATCGAATCCCGGTGCACGCGTCTGCACCAGCATCAGCGCAGCGCGACCGGCGCGATCGAACCACACCCCGTCGATCTGCTGCGGCTGTCGCGCTGGCTGCAACGCCTGTGCAACCTTGAGCGTCTGCAAGGTCGGATCGCGCCCGAGCAGCGGCTCGACCAGTTCGCCTGCGGGCGAGCCCAGATCCTGCACGCGTGCCTGCAAGGCGTCGTGCAGTGCTGCCGCAGAGAAATCACCCGCCTGCGGCGCCGGTGCCAGCAGGTAGCGATAGGCCAGCAGCTTTTCCGGAATCGCCTCCAGCCCCGGCGTCTCGCCGTTGGAGATGACCACGAACAGCGGCTGCGCCTGCAACGCGGCGCGCAGCGCACGCGACTGCTCGGCCAGCGTGGAAGGTGGCGCGCCCGACAGCGACAACAGCAACAGGCGTGAGCCCGGGCCTTCGCCGAGTTCGTCCATCAGCAGCTTCTGCGACGGCGTGCGGGCTTCCGGCATGAACTTGCGCAGGTCGCCCGACAGCGACAACTGCGTGCCCAGCCAATAGCCGAGCACGCCGAGCAACGCCAGCCACAGCAGCGCCAGCAGCGTGCGGTGCAATGAGGTCAGGCTACGTGGCATGGCGACCGCTGTTGCTGTTGCTGTTGCTGTTGCTGTTGCTGTTGCTCGTGATTTTGCTGTTGCAGTTGCCTTGGTTTTTGCTCCACCGGGGCCCCTGCCGCAGCGGCGGAGACGACGGGAAAAACCCGTAGGGCGACGTGCATGGATGCACGTCGTTTTCGGCCGCGGCATGGATGCCGCGTCCGAAAATCCCGTCGGCTCCGCGGACCCGTAGCGCAGCGAAGGGCGCGAAGGCCGGGGTGTGCTTTCTTTTGGTTACTTTTCTTTGCACAAGCAAAGAAAAGTGACTCGCTCCGAAGGAGCGAAAGCCTTCGCAATTGATCTTGCTCTCAACATAATGCCCAAAGCAGAAGAGCAGCGGAGCAAGCTCCGCTCTATGAGTTCGCCAACGCCTGTACGAACGTCCATGGATCTTCGATCCCCGGCCACCGGGCATAGCCCGATGGCGCTCAGCGCCGCGCGAGCCAGTGGCTCGCCAGCAGCGGCGCTTCGCCCCCGCGTTCGCGGGGATGACGGTAGAGAGATGGCGAGTAAAAGCGCTGGGTCCCCGCCTGCGCGGAGACGACGATGGAGAGTCCGCGTGGAAGACACGGGATCCCTGCTGCCGCGAGGACGACAGGAGCCCTTCCGCGGCGGCCCACCGCATGCGAATCCAAGCCCCCAACGAATCCGGACTACCCAACATCAACCCGATCTCCCAACGTAGCGACACTCACGCCCCACCCCGGCACAACCGCTGCAACGCCGCCGCATCGAGCTGCGGCGCTGCCGCCTGTGCGGCGCTGCCGAGCAAGGTGCGCTGCGCATCGCCACGCGCCGGCACCGTCTCGATGCAGCGCAATTCATCACCCGCACCATGCAGTTCCACCTGACGCACACGCTTGGCGAGGGCGGCGTCCAGCGGCTGCAACGTCAGCGTCCAACGCTGGGTATCGCCCTCGGCCTGCACACGGTACTGGCGTTGCAGCGCTGTTGCATCGCCGCTCAGCAGCGCACTGAAACTGGCCTGCAAACCGGCCAGCTCGGGCACCCGTGCCAGTTCGAAATGCTGCGGCGATTTGCCCTCGCGCTCGATCGTGGCCTGACCGCCGCGGATCGTGGTGGTCTCGTGATACGGCGCGCGCACCTCGCGCACCAGCGTGTCGGCGTCGGGACGGCGGTATTCGCCGCTGACCCGCAGCGGCTGCTTGAGCAGTGCCGAACCGCGCAGTTCCACGAACGCGGTCGCGCTCGGCGCCGGGCGCGCCAGCGCATGCACGATTGCAGTGGCGTCGAGGCCGTCAGCCGCTGCGGCGAGCGGCGGTACGGCGGCGCAGAGCAGCATCAGTGGGAACAGCCGCATCGGTCGAGCCATCGTCTTGCCAGTAGTCATAGAAGTTGAACCAGTTGTACGGGGCATCGAGCGCACGCGCCTGCAACGTGCTGGCGTAGCGACGCATCACTTCGGCCAGATGTTCGGCGCGCTGCGCACGCGGCAACGACAAGCCGTCACTGAAAGACTCGAACGACAGTTCATAACGATTGCCGCCGCGATACAGGCCGAACGCCAGCACCACCGGCACGCCGAGCGCGGCGGCGATCAGCCACGGCGTGGTCGGTAGCGGCGCGGGCTTGCCCAGGAACGGCAGCCGCAGTGCCGGTTCGCCGGGTTGCGCGCGATCGGCCAGCATCGCCACCAGTGCGCCTTCGTCGGCGGCCTGCTTGATCGCCAGCGCCACGCTGGCGCCATCCTGGCCGGCATCAATGATCCCGGCGGCGAGCGCGGGGTCGAGTGCGTCCAGCGCCTGGCTGATCGCCTGGTTGTGCTGCTTGTCGAGCACCACGCGCAGCCCGATGTCGCCGCGCATGCGCTTGAGCACGCGCAGCGCGTCGAAACTGCCCAGGTGCGAGCCGATCAACAGCACGCCACGACCGTGCTCCAGCGCTTCCAGCAATGTTTCCACGCCGCGCACGTCGATCCGGAACAGATCCATGCGCCCGCCGAGCAGGAACACCCGATCGAGGATGGTCGAGGCGAAGGTATGGATGTGCCGCGCCACATCGACCAGCGTCGCCGGGCGTCCCAGCACACGCGTCAGGTAGGCACGCGAGGCGACGCGTTCAGGGCCTCGCACCAATAGAAAGTAAGCGGTGATCGGATACAGCAGCAGCCGCGTGATGCGCCGACCGCAGCGGCGTGCAATCCCCACGATCAGGCCGATCGCAAAGCGGCCGCCACCTTCCGGGCGTTGCTTCCAGTTGCTGCTCATGCCGTTGCCTGGACCTGCACGCTGCCGCTGGCGAGCACGCGCTCGTCATGGCGCACCGTGAATGTCCACGCCGGCGCCGCGCCGAGCAGTGCGATCGTCGCAGTCTGCTCCGGCAACAACGGCTGCACGAACTTCACCTGTGCCAGGCGCAGCTGCGCCGGCACGCTGCCGAGTTCGGCGGCGATCGCGGCAATCACCTCGTCGAGGATCACCACGCCGGGCACCACCGGATGACCAGGGAAATGCCCGGGCAGGCAAGGATGATCGGCGGGCACCCGGAACTGCATCAGCGCAACAACTCGCGCCAGAACGCCGGCCCCAGTTGCATCAGCTGGCGTACGAACTGCACCGGGTTGCGGTACGGATGTTCCTCGACCTGGCGCTGGCGGATGGCGTACTCGATTACCGCAAAGCCGCCGATCAGGCCCCAGCACGCCAGGTTGGCGAACCACGACCATTGCACGTGGGTGATCGCCCAGCGCGACTGCACGCCCAGCATCCACAGCACGCCGTCCGGCACCGCGATCAGCGCCAGCACCAGGTTGATCGCCGCCAATGACGCGAGCAGCAGCGCCCAGGCCGCGGTCAGCCGGCGCGTGTAGCGTTCGGTCGTGGCCGGCATCGCCATGCCGGCCTGCACATACAGCGCGCGCACGATGCGGGTGATCAGCGGCACCTGGCCGCGCCGCAGCG
Organism: Pseudomonas sp. GW821-FHT07E12; assembly: GCF_058986605.1. NCBI lineage: Bacteria > Pseudomonadati > Pseudomonadota > Gammaproteobacteria > Pseudomonadales > Pseudomonadaceae > Pseudomonas > Pseudomonas sp. GW821-FHT07E12. Next base: position 136,761 of record NZ_JBYSVX010000006.1, read on the forward strand.
TGCGCGCGAAGCCCCAGGCCACCAGCAGCGTGAACAGCACCGGTGGCGCCAGCAGGGTCATCCAGGCCAGGCGCGAGCCGGCCAGCACGTATAGCCCGGCCAAGGCCACGCTCAGTACGCCCAGCGCCCAGAAACGCCGCTGCAGCAGCGGCCCGAGCAGCATCAGCAGCACCAGGCTGGCCAGCGCCAGCGCCGACCAGCGGCCGTCATCGCGCAGGCTGGCTACGTGCGAAAGCACCGGATAGGCCAGCAGCAACAACACCCGCAGGCCCAGCGCCAGGCCGGTGTCCTCCGGATGCGGCGGTTCAGCGGGTGCGATGCGACTCGACATACGCCGACAACGCCCTCAGCGAGGCGAACACGCGCCGGTTGCTATCGCTGTCCGAACGCAACTGCACGCCGTAGCGCTTGCCGATCGCCAATGCCAGCTCCAGCGCGTCGATTGAATCCAGGCCAAGGCCGGTGTTGAACAACGCGGCTTCCGGATCGATCGAGGCGGGCTCCACCCCTTCCAGGTTCAGGCTTTCCACCAGCAATTCGGCGAGCGCGCGTTCGGCGTCGGTGTGTTGCGACATGGGTACTTCCGTCGGGACAAGGGGCGCAACGATCCGGGATTGCGCGCCTTCAGGCAAGCCGGCCCCCCGACCATGCCGAGCTATCATGCCCGCTTCACCACCACTGCGCAGTGAACACATGATGTCCCACGCCCCCGCATTGCGGGTGGACTACGCCGATCCCGCCGAATGCGCTGCCCTGCTTGCCGATCCGCAGGTGCTGGCGATCCTCGGCTTCCGCGCCGGCGACGCGGCCCCGCCCAGCGACGATCCGCGCTACCTGCAGGTCGGCCTGCACCCCTACGGAACTGAACGGCTGGAGGTCTGGCGCAGCGCCGGCCCGGTCCGCAGCGGCCACGACGGCGATCTGGCCTGGGCCGAGGACGACACCCTGGCGTTCGGCGCCTTGCAGGTCGATGAAGCCGCGCACGGCGGCATCGCCGCCGCCGCCGAGTACGCCTACCGGCGCATCGGCGCGCATCTGGCCGGCAGCCGCCACCCGCACCAGCTGCGGATCTGGAATTACCTCGACGCGATCATCGAGGGCGAAGGCGACGACGAGCGCTATCGCCATTTCTGCGTCGGCCGCGCGCGTGGCATCGGCACCATCGAGACAGGCCGGCTACCGGCGGCGACCGCGATCGGCCGTACCGACGGCGTGCGCACGCTGCAGGTGTACTGGCTGGCCGCGCGCGAACCCGGCACGCCGCTGGAAAACCCGCGCCAGGTCAGCGCCTACCACTACCCGCGCCAGTACGGCCCGCAATCGCCGAGCTTCGCCCGCGCGATGCTGGCGCCGGACAGCGCGCCGATGCCGCTGCTGCTGTCGGGCACCGCCAGCGTGGTCGGCCACGAGACGCGTCACGGCGGCCAGTTGCTGGCGCAGCTCGAGGAAATCTTCGCCAACTTCGACGCGCTGGTCGGCGCCGCGCGGACGCACGCACCGGCGCTACCGACGGTGATCGGCGCGGGCAGCCGGCTCAAGGTTTACGTGACCCGCGAGGAAGACCTGGCGCGCATTGCCCAGGCACTCGACGAACGGCTGGGCGACAGCGTGCCGCGGATATTGCTCAACGCCGTGGTGTGTCGCCGCGACCTGGCGGTGGAGATCGATGGTGTGTGGGGGTGAGGGGCTGGGATTCGTAATTCGGTATTGGGGATTCGTAAAAGCTCGGTTCGGAAAGGCTGCTGTGTGGGAGGGACTTCAGTCCCGACAGCAGGCCGGTAAAGCCTGTCGGGACTGAAGTCCCTTCCACAAGAGCCGTCTCTCCGAAGCAGGCTTTTGCGAATCCCGAATCGCCAATCCCGAATCCCTGCTTCGGAGCGGTAATGCCTCATCGCGGCTGAAGCCGCTCCTACGAGGGCACCGACGCTCTTGCTAGGCCCCCAGCAACGCCAGCAACCGCTCTCTGGTCACCTTGCCGGTCTCGTTGCGCGGCAGGCGCTCGACGAAACGCAATCGGCGCGGCAGGAACACCGGGTCCATGGTCTGCCGCAGCGCGGCCAGCAGACTGCTTTCGTCCAGCGTCGGTGCGACCACCAGCGCGGCGATGCGGCGCACGCCGATCTCGTCGGGTGTTTCCAGTTGCACCACCACGCCGTCCTGCACGCCCGGCACCGCCAGCAGGCGGCGGGTGAGGTCGCCCAGCGAGGCGCGCTTGCCGGCGATGTCGAGCAGGTCGGCCTGGCGGCCTTTCAGCTCGAAACTGCCGTCGGCATGAATCTCCATCAGATCGGCCAGCGGCACCGGCTGCGGCAGTTGCGGGGCATGCACCAGCGTGCCGTCCGGCTGCGGGGTCAGGCGCACGCCGGGTAGCGGGGTCCAGGCGGTTTCCAGTGCGGTGCGACGACGCGCGAAGATGCAGGTCTCGGTCGAGCCGAACATCTCGCACATCGGTCCGCCGAAGCTCGCTTCGGCCTGCTGGGCCAGTTCCTGCGACAGCGGCGCGGTGGCCGAGATCATTCCATCGACCTGCGGCATCGCCACCTCCGCCGCCACCAGCGTGCGCAGATGCACTGGCGTGGTGACCAGCAAGCGCGGACGCGGCAATGCCTCCAGCGCCGCCGCCACGTCCTGCGGGAACAACGGGCGCCCGCTGGCAACGGCAAGCCCGCCCAACAGCGGCAGGACCACCGACATCTCCAGTCCGTACATGTGCTGCGGCGGCACCGTCGCCAGCACCGCCGGCGCGCGCTCGTGCCAGAGCTGACGCAGCGCCAGCAGGTTCTGCTGGCAACCATCGCGGAACTGCGCCCAGGTCTTGGGATACGGCTTGGGCTGGCCGGTGCTGCCGGAGGTGAAGGCGATCACCGCCACCGCTTCGGCACGCACCTGGGGAAGCTCGCCGGCAACCGACGGCAGCATCTCCGGCAACCGGCGGTAATGCGCCGGTTCCAGCTCCAACAGTTCGTCGCCGAGTGCATAGGCGCCGGCATGACGCTGCATCACGTCCTCGACCACCGCCGGCGCGCGCGACGGCGGCAGCAGCGTGGTCTGCCCGCGCAGCGCCACCGCGCACAGCGCCACCAGGAAGCGATAGCGGTCCTCGCACAGGTTGACCGCATGGGTGCCGGACGGCAGCCACGCCGCCAGCCCGCGCACATGCGCGTGGAAGCTCGCCAGATCGATCGCGGTGGCGCCGTCAAAGACGACGATCCGGTCCGGATCGCCGCTGCCCAAGGTCAACAGCGGGCCGGTGGCCGGAGCGAGGTGTTCAGGAACGGCGGACATCGGATCGGACTCTCCAGGCAAAAACGGGGCGGAACATCGCACCAGCTTGGCGGCAGCGGCGCCAGGCTGGCAAGGCGGCCTTGATACCAGAGCGAGATGAGCGCGGCATGACCTGTGGCCCAGCCGGCCAACGCACCCTGACTGCTAGGCTTGCCCGGTTCTCTTCATTGCTGCCGCCCATGCCCAGACTGTTGCCGCTGTCCCTGCTGCTGTTCGTCGCCACCGCCGCCGCCCAGGCGCCCTCCGCGCCGTTGACCATCGAACAGACCATGGCCGACCCGGACTGGATCGGCCCCTCGGTCGAGAAGGCCTGGTGGTCGTGGGACGGCAAGCAGGTCGAATACCTGCTCAAGCGCGACGGCAGCCCGGTACGCGACAGCTACCGCCAGTCGATCGACGGCAGCGCCGCCACGCGCGTTGGCGACGACGCACGCGCCACGCTCGACGCCGACGAGCCGGTCTTCGACGCGCAGCGCCAGCGCATGCTGTTCGTGCGCAATGGCGACATCTTCCTGCGCGATCTGCGCAGTGGCGCGTTGACCCAGCTGACCCGCAGCAACGAGACCGAATCGCGCCCGCAGTTCGCCAGCGACGGCAGCGCGGTCTGGCGCGCCGGCAACGACTGGTATCGCTGGACGCCGGGCGGCGGTGTCGCGCAGATCGCGGTGCTCAAGGCCGCGCGCGATCCCAATGCCGATCCCAAGCCGGACGTGCTGCGCGAGCAGCAGCTGGCGACGCTGTCCACGCTGCGCACCGATCGCGCCCAGCGCGATGCGCTGAAACAGCAGGAAGAAGCATGGCGCAAGGCCGACCCGAGCCGCGCCCCGGCCCCGGTCTATCTCGGCGACGACGTGGAGATCGCCGACAGCGCGCTCTCGCCCGACGGCCGCCACCTGCTCGTCGTCACCCAGGCCAAGGGCGCCGACGAGGGCCAGGCCGGCAAGATGCCCAAGTACGTCACCGAGTCCGGCTATGAGGAATTCCAGGAAGTACGCACCCGGGTCGGCCGCAACGCGCCGGTGGCGCAAACGCTGTGGCTGGTCGATGCGATCACCGGCAAGGCCAGCAAGCTGAGCTTCGAAAATCTTCCGGGCATCGCCACCGATCCGCTGGCGGCGCTGCGCAAGGCCGCCGGCAAGGAGCCGCTCAAGGGTGAGCGCGCGGTGCGGGTCGGGATCGAGGGCTACGGCGGCGGCGATGCGGCCATCCACTGGAGCAACGACGGCCGCAACGTCGCCGTGCTGCTGCGCGCGGTCGACAACAAGGACCGCTGGATCGCCACGGTGGACCTGGACAAGACCACGCTGAGCTCGCGCCATCGCCTGCACGACGACGCCTGGATCAACTGGGACTTCAACGACTTCGGCTGGCTGCCGGACAACCGCACGCTGTGGCTGCTGTCGGAGGAATCGGGCTACTCGCACCTGTACACCGTCGAGGGCAACGGCAAGTCACGCCAGCGCACTGCCGGCAAGTGGGAAGTCTCCGCCCCGCAGCCGACCCCGGACGGGCACGGCTTCTACTTCCTGTGCAACCAGAAGTGGCCGGGCGACTACGAGGTCTGCAAGCTCGATCTGGCCAGCGACAAGGTCTCCGAACTGACCGCGCTGGACGGTGTCGAGGACTACAGCGTCTCTCCGGACGGCAGCCGCCTGCTGGTGCGCTACTCCGGCGCCTACCTGCCGCCGCAGCTGGCGGTGCTGCCAGCCAGCGGTGGTCAGGCCACGGTGCTGACCGACACCCGCACCCCGGCGTTCAAGGCGCAGCCGTGGGTCCAGCCGCAGTACGTGCAGGTGCCGTCCAAACACGGCGCCGGCACGATCTGGGGCAAGTATTACGGCCCGGCCAACCCCGAGCCCGGCAAGCACTATCCGATCGTGATGTTCGTGCACGGCGCCGGCTACCTGCAGAACGTCTCGGCGCGCTACACGCCTTACTTCCGCGAGCAGATGTTCCACAACCTGCTGGTGCAGAAGGGCTACATCGTGCTGGATCTGGACTACCGCGCCTCGGAAGGCTACGGCCGCGCCTGGCGCACCGCGATCTACCGCAACATGGGCCACCCGGAGCTGGAGGATTACCTGGACGGCCTGGACTGGCTGGCTGCCAACAAGCAGGGCGATCGCGATCGCGCCGGCATCTACGGCGGCAGCTACGGCGGTTTCATGACCTTCATGGCGATGTTCCGTGCGCCGGGCACGTTCAAGGCCGGCGCCGCGCTGCGTCCGGTCGGTGACTGGATGCAGTACAACCACGAATACACCTCCAACATCCTCAACACGCCGGACATCGATCCGCAGGCGTACAAGACCTCCTCGCCGATCAACTATGCCGAAGGCCTGCAGGGCCACCTGCTGATCGCGCACGGCATGATCGACGACAACGTGTTCTTCAAGGACTCGGTCGACATGACCCAGAAGCTGATCGAACTGCACAAGGACAACTGGGAAATCGCCCCGTACCCGCTGGAGCGCCACGGTTTCACCCGCGCCGACTCCTGGCTGGACGAGTACAAGCGCATCCTCAAGCTGTTCGAGCAACAGCTGCGCTGATACCGCAGCGTCCGGCAACGGGCCTGCCGCATCGTCGCGGCAGGCCCGGGCCATACCGTTATTCGCGTATGGCCGGGGTTTATCCAGTTGTGCTTAGGCTGCCGGCTCCCCACCCGCGAGCCCGAGCATGCTTCCCCTGTCATTCCGCGCCGCCGGCATGTTCGCCTGCGCCCTGGCCCTGATCCCCGCCGCCCACGCCCAGGACCGCCGCCAGGTCAGCGAGCCGGTCGGTGCGCCCACCGTTTGCAGTCTCGTCGCCGCCGACCCCAGCGCCGACGCGCACCAGACCCAGCATCAGTTGCAGCAGGCACTCGACCACTGCCCCAGCGGACAGGCGGTGCGCGTGCAGGCGCCCGATGCGCCCCGGCGCATCATCAGCGCGCCCCTGCTGATCCCTTCCGGGGTGACGTTGTGGCTGGATGCTGGCGTCACCCTCGCCGCCAGCACCGATCCGCGCGACTACGACCGCGGTGGCGGCCAGTGCGGCCGGATCGATGCCAAGGGCCATGCCTGCCGGGCCTTCATCAGCTTCGAGCATGCCCATGACAGCGGACTGCGCGGGCCGGGCAGCATCGACGGACAGGGCGGCCAGCCGATGGCCGGCACCCACACCAGCTGGTGGCAGTTGGCCGAGCAGGCCCGTGCCGGCGGCAAGCAGAACGTGCCGCACCTGATCGACATCGACGACTCGCACGACATCACCCTGTACCGGTTGCAGCTGCGCGACTCGCCCAACTTCCACGTGGCGATGCGCCGCGTGCACGGCATCACCGTGTGGGGCGTGGACATCCGCGCGCCCGCCAATGCGCGCAACACCGACGGCATCGACCCGGGCAATGCCGAGGACGTCACCATCACCCATTCGCTGATCAGCACCGGCGATGACAACGTGGCGATCAAGGCCGGCCACGACAGCCCCAGCCGCTACATCTCCATCCTCGACAACCACTTCCTCGCCGGCCACGGCATGTCCATCGGCAGCGAGACCAACGGCGGCGTCAGCGACGTTCTGGTCAACCGCCTGACGCTGGACGGCACCACCGCCGGGCTGCGGATCAAGAGCGATGCCAGCCGCGGCGGCCTGGTGCAGGACGTGCGCTACAGCGACATCTGCCTGCGCAACAACCGCCGTCCGATCGAACTGCAGACGCGCTACGACGCGCATGCCAGCGGCAGCGACATTCCGGTCTATCGCAACATCGTGTTCGAGCATGTGTACGGGCAGGATGGCGACCTGGTGATGCAGGGTTTCGATGCCAGCCACCCGCTCGAGGTGCAATTGAACGATGTGCACTTCGCACCCTCGGCGCGCTGGCAGGTCGATGCCACCCGCATCAGCTCGGGTCCGCAAGGCGTGTCACCGTCGCTCGATGGCGGCCCCGCTGCGCAGGACACGCACGGCGATCCCTGCCAGGGCCGTTGGGTGACGGCACCGGTCGCCACCCAGGCGACCGCTATGCTCGCCCGATGAATGAAACAGCCGCCCTGAGTTCCGAGCCGATCCGCATCGTCGCCGCGTTGATCGACGACGGTGCCGGCCACGCGCTGCTGGTGCGCAAGCACGGCTCGGCGATCTTCATCCAGCCCGGCGGCAAGCGCGAGCCGGGCGAGGATGCGCTGGCGACGCTGGCGCGCGAGCTGCGCGAGGAACTGGACGTGGGCATCGTGCCCGGCAGCGCGCGCCGGCTCGGCGAGTTCGAGCACGATGCGGTCAACGAAGCCGGGCGGCGCGTGCGTGCCGACGTGTTCGCGGTGCGCATCGACGGCGTGCCATCCGTGCAGGCCGAGATCGCCGAACTGATCTGGTTGAGCGCCACGCCGCCGTGGTCGGTGCCGGTCGCGCCGCTGAGCGCGGTGCATATCCTGCCGCTGCTGGTCGCGGTCATCTGAAGTCGGTACCTTGCGCCATCTTCACTGAGCAAGGATGTCGCCGATGGGTTTCCTGAGTCGCCTGTTCGGCCGTACTTCCGGCGCCGCCACTGCAGCGGAACCGGCCAGCGCCACACCGGCCGAAGCCGATCCGGGCATCGATCCGGCGCTGGCCCCGGCCCTGGAAGCACTCCAGGCCGGCCAGCACGAGCAGGCCTTCGCACTGGCCTCGCCGCAGGTGCAGGCCGGTGCCGATGCCTACCGGATCTGCGCGTTGTCGCTGAGCGCACTGGGCCACTATCCGCAGGCGTTCGACTACTGGTTGCCGCTGTTCGAGCGCGAGCAGAGCGCCCACAACGCCTTGCAACTGGCCACCGTGTCGGTGATGTGCGGCGAGATCGACCGTGGCGAAGCGTGGTTGGCCAAGTTCGACCAGATCAACGCCGAGACCCGCGAAGTCTCCCCGGCGCTGGCACGCGGCAACTTCATCTCGGCGCTGGAACAGGCCGGCCACGCCGAGCGTGCGCTGCCGCATCTGGAATGGCTGCGCGACGTCTACGCCCAGCTGTCGATCACCGACTCGCATTTCCTGTACGTGCGTGGGCTGCCGTTCTTCGAGACCTTCCTGGAGCGCAGCCTGCCGCTGCTGCGGACGCAGCTGCCCGCCGAGGCGATCGCGCCCTGGTACCAGTCGATCCACGACCGGCTCGACGAACCGGGGCAGGCCATGCTCGATGCCCACCTGGCCGCGCTGCATCCCTGATACCCAACCCCACCGACGCGATATCCGGTAACCCACCATGCCCACTTCGGTTCGCAGCAGCTTCGTCACGGTGATGGCGGCCATCTCGCTGGCCCTGGGTGGCTTCGGCGTGCTCAGCAATCTGCTGCAACTGTTGCTGGCTGGCGCACTGCCTGCCGACGGCTTGGCTGCCGGCCTGCTGCCGCCGGATATGCCGGTGCCGGCCCCGCTGCTGTGGCTGGATGAGCATCTGCTCGGGCTGTCGCTGGCCGGGGTGCTGCTTTCGGCGGTGCTGGCCTGGGTGTCCTGGGGACTGCTGCGTCGGCGCGAATGGGCGCGGCGCGCGTTCATCGCCGGGCTGATCCTGGCGGCACTGGCCAATTTCGCCGGCCTGCCGCTGCTGGACAACCTGTTCGGCGGCCTCGTGGACGGCATGGCCAGCCCGGACGCGGCCGACCTCGACCAGTTGCGTGCGATGACCCACACGCTGCAGCAGGCGCTGTTCTGGTGCTGCCTGATCGGCGCGGTATTGATCGCCGCGGTGCACGGCTGGATCGCGTGGAAGCTGTGCCGGCCGGAGATCCGTGCCGAGTTCCAGGATGACTCCCTGTAGACCTGTAGGAGCGGCTTCAGCCGCGATGGCTTTCCCGTTTGAATCCCCACACATGGATGTGCGGGCTTTTGCGGAGGGACCTGCATGAAAGCCATCGCGGCTGAAGCCGCTCCTACGGGTAACAAGTGCCGCTTAGAATTGCCGGCATGAACGAATTCGACCGCGTACGTGATTATCTGACCAGCCTGCAGGACCGCATCTGCGCGGCCATCGAGGCCGCCGACGGCCAGGCCCGTTTCGCCGAGGATCTGTGGAAACGCCCGGAGGGCGGCGGTGGTCGCACCCGCGTGCTGCGCGACGGCGCGGTGTTCGAGCAGGCCGGGATCGGCTTCTCCGATGTCGCCGGCACCCGCCTGCCGCCCTCGGCCAGCGCGCACCGCCCGGAACTGGCCGGCGCCAGCTGGCGCGCCTGTGGTGTCTCGCTGGTGTTCCACCCGCGCAATCCGTACCTGCCGACCACCCACGCCAACGTGCGCTACTTCCGCGCCGAGCGCGATGGCGAACCGGTCGCGGCCTGGTTCGGCGGCGGTTTCGATCTGACCCCGTTCTACCCGTTCGACGAGGACGTGCTGCACTGGCACCGCACCGCGCAGGCGCTGTGCGCGCCATTCGGCGAGGAGCGCTACGCCGCGCACAAGCGCTGGTGCGACGACTACTTCTTCCTGCGCCACCGCAACGAGACGCGCGGCGTCGGCGGCTTGTTCTTCGACGATCTGCATGGCGACTTCGAGACCGACTTCGCCTACCTGCGCGCAGTCGGCGACGGTCTGCTCGATGCCTACCTGCCGATCGTCGAGCGCCGCAAGGACACGCCGTACGGCGAGCGCGAGCGCGAATTCCAGCTGTATCGGCGCGGGCGCTACGTCGAGTTCAATCTGGTCTACGACCGCGGCACGCTGTTCGGCCTGCAGAGCGGTGGTCGCGCCGAAAGCATCCTGATGAGCCTGCCGCCGCGGGTGCGCTGGGAATACGGCTTCCAGCCCGAGCCGGGCAGCGCCGAAACGCGACTGGCCGATTATCTGGTACCGCGCGACTGGCTCGGCTGAGTCGCAATACGCCGACGCGCTACGGCGTCGGCACATCCTGCTCCTGCAGGATGGTGATATGGCCGTTGGTCTCCAGCAGCGCCAGCCGCACCTTGTCCACGCTCGTGCATCCCTGCTGGCGCATCGCCACCTGAAAGTCGGCTTCGCTGATCAGCTCGCGCCGCAGCACCCGTTCGAACACCTTGCCATCACGTGCGATCACCACCGGCACCCCTTCGATCAGGCGTTCGGCGCGCTTGCTGCGCGTGGTGATCCAGCCCACGCCATAGTTCAGCGTGATCAACGTCGCCGCCAGCAACAGGCCGCCACCCAGCGAGGTGTCCTGGCCAAGCAGCGCGTTCTGCACCGCATTGCCGAGCAGCACGATCAACAGCATGTCGAACGGGGTGAACTGGCCGAGCGTGCGTTTGCCTGACACGCGCACCATGCCCAGCACGATCACGTAGACCAGCACCGCGCGCAGCACCATCTCCCACCAGGGCATCGCCAGATTGAACAGGTCGTGCATGGGGCGCATTCCTCTGCGGGGCGAGACCCGAACACTAGCCAATACCGGACCCGGGCGGTATCGGCAGAGCAACCCAACCTGAAGGCCGGCAGACCGGTTCAGGCACGGAAAGGAGGCCGAAAGGTCGCCCTTTTACGGTGGCGTCCACCCTAGTCCGACTCCCCGAGTCCCATGTCACCTATCCCTTCGTTGTCCTGGAGCGTCCTGTGCGATTTCGACGGGACCATCGGCCTGCAGGACGTCATCGACACCCTGCTCGACCGCTTCGGCATGCCCGGCTGGGAGGCCCTGGAGGCCGACTGGCAGGCCGGCCACATCGGCTCGGCTGCCTGCATGAGCGGCCAGGTCGCCTTGCTGGACATGAGCCCCGAGCAGTTCGAACGGCACCTGGACGGGTTGGCGATCGACCCGCATTTCCCGCGTTTCGTCGCCGCCGTGGCCGCACGCGGGTTGCCGTTGCAGGTGGTCAGCGATGGCCTGGATCACCCGATCCAGATCCTGCTGGCCCGCAACGGCCTCAAGCACCTGCCGATCGTCGCCAACCGCATCCGCCCTTCCGCACAGCCGCGCCGCTGGGAGCTGGATTCGCCGTACCAGGTCGCCGGCTGCGCCTCCGGCACCTGCAAGTGCGCGCAGATCCGCCAGCACCGCCCGAGCGCACAGGACCGCGTGCTGCTGATCGGCGATGGCACCTCCGATTTCTGCGCGGCCGGCCGTGCCGACTACGTGTTCGCCAAGCGCAAGCTGATCGATCACTGCCGCCTGCGCGGCATCCCGCACAGCCCGATCAACGACTTCGAAGACGCGCTCGCACTGCTGCCGCGCCTGCTCGATGGCCGCCTGACCGATCCCGCGCCGCTGATGCCCCTTTCCCCCGTGCCGTTGCCGGCCTGAGCCGACGCTTCCTTCCACACCGGACCCCGATCTTATGAACCTGCTGCACACACCCGCCCTCTCGCTCGACGATGACGCCCAGCTGCTGGCCGACGAAGCCCGCTACAGCTCCTTCGGCGACACCGTGCACTACGTCGATCCGCCGAAGATCTTCCGTCGCTGCGAAGGCAGCTACATGTTCGACAGCGCCGAGGTGCCGTTCCTCGACCTGCAGATGTGGTACTCGGCGTGCAACTTCGGCTACTCCAATGCGCGCCTGAACGAGACGCTGAAGCGCCAGATCGACACGCTGCCGCAGGTCGCCAGCCAGTACCTGCACCCGACCCGCATCCAGCTGGCCAAGACCATCGCGCAGGACGTGGAGCGCAAGTTCGGCGTGGAAGGCCGCGTGCACTTCAACGTCGGCGGCGCGCAGGCGATCGAGGATTCTCTGAAGCTGGTGCGCAACGCGCGCAACGGCAAGAGCCTGATGTTCGCTTTCGAAGGCGGTTACCACGGGCGTACGCTCGGTGCCTCGTCGATCACCTCCAGCTACCGCTACCGCCGCCGCTTCGGCCACTTCGGCGAGCGCGCGATGTTCATCCCGTTCCCGTATCCGTTCCGCCGTCCCAAGGGCATGACCCCGGAAGAGTATTCCGACCATTGCGTGCAGCAGTTCGCGCGCCTGTTCGAGACCGAATACAACGGCGTGTGGGACCCCAAGGTCGGCCAGGCCGAGTACGCCGCGTTCTACGTCGAGCCGATCCAGGGCACCGGTGGCTACGTGATCCCGCCGCCGAACTTCTTCCGCGACCTGAAGAAGGTGCTCGACAAGTACAACATCCTGATGGTGGTCGACGAGATCCAGATGGGTTTCTGGCGCACCGGCAAGCTGTGGTCGATCGAGCACTTCGGCGTGACCCCGGACGTGCTGGTGTTCGGCAAGGCGCTGACCAACGGCCTCAATCCGCTGTCGGGCCTGTGGGCACGCGATGAGCTGATCAACCCGACCGTGTTCCCGCCGGGCTCGACCCATTCCACCTTCAACTCCAATCCGCTCGGCACCTCGCTCGGCCTGGAAGTGATCCGGATGGGCTACGAGATGGATTACGAGCGCACCGTGCCGCTGAAGGGCGCGCACTTCCTCGCCGGCCTGCAGGACCTGCAGAAGCGCCACCCGGAAATCGGCGACGTCGACGGCCTCGGCCTGGCGCTGCGCGCGGAGATCTGCGAAGCCGACGGTTACACGCCGAACAAGGCGCTGCTCGACCGCATGGTCGACATCGGTCTGGCCGGCGACCTGACCCACAACGGCAAGAAGATCGGCCTGGTGCTCGATGTCGGCGGTTGGTACAAGAACGTGATCACGCTGGCGCCGTCGCTGGACATCACCCACGAGGAAATCGACCTGGCGATCGCGTTGATCGATCAGGCGCTGACCAAGGCCAAGGCCGCCTGACGCGGGGCCGGACGGCGCGCATGCACTACTGCACTCAGCTCGAACCCGAGGCGCTGTTGCGTGACTTCATCGCGCACCCGCCGCAGGGATTCCAGGCCGAGCGGTTGGCCAGCGGCCTGCCGCTGTTCTCCGCTCGCCTGGACCTGCTGACCACCGCCGACGACGCGCTGCGCACGCGCGTCGCCGCGCTGCCCGGCTACCGCTACTGGCGACGCTGGCTGGAGTGGCGGGCCAGCTTCATTGGCTGCACCGTCACCGAGTACGCGCCGCTGCCGCTGGCCGGCAGCGTCGAGGCGCTGGCCGACGAGGTACTGGCGCAGGCACAGCGCGCGCCGCTGCTGATCGTCAAGGATCTGCCGTCGGAATCGCCGCTGCTCGACGTGCGCAGCAACCAGCGCGCCGAGGCATTCGCGCTGGCGCTGGTCGAACGCGGCTTCGTGCTGATGCAGGGCATGCAGCTGGCCTGGGTGCCGATCGATTTCGCCAGCGAGGACGAGTATCTGGCGCAGTTGTCATCCGGACGCCGCCGCGATATCCGTCGCAAGCTGCGCTCGCGCGCCCACGTGCGGATCGAATGCCATCCCACCGGCGCGGCCTGTTTCGACGATCCACAGCTGTGCGCGGCCTATTACGCGCTGTTCTACGCCGTCTACGCGCAGAGCCAGATTCATTTCGATCTGCTTGGCGAGGATTTCATGACCGCGCTGCTGCGTGATGGCGACAGCGGCGGCCTCGTGTTCGCGTACTACCACCAGGACACGCTGATCGGCTGGAACCTGTGTTACGAGCACGCCGGGATGCTGGTGGACAAGTACGTCGGCTTCGCCTACCCGCAGTCACGCGAGCACAACCTCTACACCGTCAGCTGGATGCACAACCTGGAATACGCCCGCCAACGAGGCCTGAGCCACTACGTGGCCGGCTGGACCGATCCGGAGATCAAGCGCCACCTCGGCGCCCGCCTCACCCCGACCCGGCACGCCGTGTATCCACGCAACCCACTGCTGCGCCTGCTGCTGCGTCACAACGTCCACCGTTTCGAGCACGAAGCCGGCGACATGCCGCAAGCCGAGGCAGCGGGATGAATGCCCCGCTGATCCTGGACCTGGACAACTCCACCGATGCGCTACCCGATGCGTGCGTGCTGCCACTTGAACACTGGCAGGAAGCGGTGCGCTTCGGCTGCAGCCAGCGCACGCTGCGCCGCTTCGTCGGCCAGATCCGACCGGCGTTGGAGCGACCGCACGGCACCGTGTTCCTGGGCAGCGGCGATTTCCATCACCTGAGCTGGCCACTGGTGCAGTTCGCCGCCGAACGCAGCCGGCACCGGTTGCAGGTGGTCGTGCTCGACAACCATCCGGACAACATGCGCTACCCGTTCGGCGTGCACTGCGGCTCGTGGGTACGCCACGCCGCCGCACTGGCGCAGGTCGCGCAGGTACACGTGGTCGGCATCTGCTCGTCCGACGCCGGCACCACCCATTGCTGGGAGCAGTACCTCGCCCCCCTGCGCGCCGGCCGGTTGCATCTCTGGTGCCTGGGCGTGGACACACGCTGGGCACGCCTGCTCGGCTGCGCCGGCACGGTGCATGGCTTCGGCGACATCCCGACCCTGCTGGCGAGCTTCGCCGCCCGCCACGACGCCCACCTGCCAACCTACCTGTCGATCGACAAGGACGTGTTCGCCGAAGACGTAGCCCGCACCAACTGGGACCAAGGCCGCTTCCAACTCGCCGACGCGCAGGCCCTGATCAACGCACTGACCGGCCCCATCATCGGCAGCGACATCACCGGCGAAATTTCCGACTACCGCTACCGCAGCCCGTTCAAACGCCTGCTCTCGGCACTGGACGGACAACAACAACCGGATCCACTGGCACTGCCGGCCTGGCAGGCCGGGCAGCATGCGCTGAATCTGGAACTGCTGCAGGCGCTGCAGGCGCGTTAGCGCTTCCCGTCTTGGCGGATCGCGGGTTGTAGCGCTCGCATACTTTCACGTTGTGATCCCCGCGAAGGCGGGAAGCGTTTTTCAGCAGCCGAAGGCTGATAGGGACTTTCTTGCAGTGCTCAAAGGCACGGGGTCCCCGCCTGCGCGGGGACGACGTGGCGAGGAAGTACCCGATAGGTATCGGTCTCGAAGATATCCCCAAAATTTCCAGCAGCCGAACAAGCTCGGCTTTACGGCTGTTGCTGTTGCTGTTGCTGTTGCTGTTGCTGTTGCTCGTGATTTTGCTGTCGCCTTTCGCTTTTTCGGGGCCCCCATCCGCAGCGACGGAGCCAGCGGGAAAAACCCGAAGGGCGACGCACATGGATGTGCGTCGTTTTCTGCCGCGGCATGGATGCCGCGTCAGAAAATCCCGCTGGCGGAGTGGACCCGTAGCGCAGCGAAGGGCGCGAGGACTGGGGCGTGCTTTCTTTGGGTTACGTTTCTTTGCACGAGCAAAGAAGCGCTTTACAGCAGCCGAATGGCTGATCAAGGTGACTCGCTCCGAAGGAGCGAAAGCCCTTGATCTTGCCCTTGATCGTAGCTTCAACCAGCAAACGCACAGCATCACCAGGAAAGCCCGTCGGGACTGAAGTCCCTCCCACAAATTCCAACTCCCGGGGTAAAGCCCCATCGCGGCTGAAGCCGCTCCTACAAAAAGACATCACATCAACCCACCACCCTCATCAACTCCGCCAAAATCCGCCCCCGCGCCGCCTCATCCAACCAAGGCCCATTACCAATCGTCAACGTGCACTCCGCCAACGCCCGCGCCCGCGGCACTTCAACGGCCGGCACGCACTCACGCAGATACGCATAATCCGGCAACGCATGGATGAACATCCGGCTCACACCCAACCCCGCCGTCCACAACGTCTGCAACACCGCATCGCGCCGCGTCCGATCCGGTAGCCGCAGCCACAGCACCGGCCAGGTGCCCTGCTCACCAGCACGATCACCGAACACACTCACGCCCGGCAGCGCGTTCAATTCCTCACGCCACGCCAAAGCCCGTTGGCGCGCCGCCACCAGGAACGCCGGCAGACGCTGCACCGCATTGGCACCGACCGCGCGCCGCCATGCGCCAACCTGATGCAGCGGAATCTCCGGATCGAACAGATCGCCGACCGCGCGCTCCGGATCACCCTGCCGCAGCGCGCGCCGCAGCGGCATTCCGTAGGCCAGTGCCAGCGCACGCGGCCGATACAGCAGCGCCAGTGCGAACAGTTCGACGCTGCGGCGCAATTCCCACAGCGGCTGCACCGGCACCTTCGCCGCCGCACGCGCCAGCAGCGCGCGCAAGGCCGGATCGCGGCTGACCAGCACGCCGCCCTCGTACAGCGAAAGCCCCTTGCCCGCGGCGAGGCTGAAAAATCCGATGTCGCCGCGCAGACCGACACTGCCGCCGTCGACGCGAGCCCCTAGCGCCTGCGCAGCATCCTCGATCACCCAGGCGCCGCAGCCGCGTGCAACCGCCTGCGCGGTCGCCACATCGGCGACGCGGCCGCTGAGATGGGTCGGCACCAGCGCCAGCGTGCGCGGCCCGCACACCGCCTGCAGCGCGTCCGGTTCGAAATCGAAGTGGTCCTCGCGCAGGTCGCATACGCGCAACCGCAAGCCGGCCGCGCGCACCGCCAGCGGCACCAGCGGACAGGTGTAGGCCGGCACCACCACCTCGTCGCGCGCCGGCGCCAGTGCATGCAGCGTGCGCAATGCCACCAGCAACGCCGCAGTGCCCGAGCAGGTCAGCAGCGGCTCGGGCAGGCCGAACAATGCCTGCAACCACGTCTCCAGATCATCGCCGCCACGCGGCAGCAGATCGCCCAGCCGCAGCGGCAGGCCGGCGGTCGGCGGCAGCTCAGGCCGTAGCACCGACATCCTGCGACTCGGCCCGGGCCAGGCAGACCACACCGGCCAGGATCAACGCGGCGCCGGCCAGGTGCACGCCGGTCACCGGCTCGCCCAGCAGCCACGCCGACAGCGCCAGCACCGTCACCACCTCCAGGTGCGAGGCGGCGAACGCCGGACCGATCGGCGCGCGCTCCAGCAGCGTCATCCAGGTGAAGAACGCGCCGACGTAACCGAACAACGAACCGTAGACGTAGGGCTGGCCGAACAAGCGCTGCAACCAGCCGACGCTGAATTCCAGCGGCAACGCGTGCGTGCCGGCCAGCTTGAAGCACAGCTGCGCCAGCGTATCGAACGCCAGCAGCAGCGGAAAACCGATCAGATACAGCCGCCTCATCCACCCGCTCCCACGATCGCCACGCCCAATCCGATCAGACTCATCCCGGCCACCCGCAACGGCATCAGCCGCTCGCCGAAGAACACGCGCCCGGCCAGCATCAGCGCGAGGATGTTGATCGAGCCGAGCAGCACGCCTTCCGACAGCGGCACCAGCGACAGGAACGCGATCCAGGCCAGAAATTCGATCACATAGCAGGCGATGCCCAGCCACAGCCACGGCCGCCCCAGCCGATGCCGCCAGCGCGCCATCAGATCGCCACCGGCGTCGATGCCTTCCACCGCCGCCGCCTTGAACGCCAGTTGCCCGCCGGTATCGACCACCACGGTCAGCAGCCACAGCGCCGCGGTGAGTGGACTCACGACAACACCGCCGCGGTCATTCGCAGATCATCGTGCAGCAGCGATTCCGGGCCGAATTCGGCGATGCGCTGGAAGAAGTCGGCACTGCGCTCGGTCAGCAGGCGGCGTTGCCGGTCCAGGGTCAGCATGTGGTAGCTGTCTTCCATCAACAGGAACTCGGTGGGCCCGGACACGCCGCGCATCACCCATTCGGCGTTGCGCACGCTGGCCACGTCGTCCTCGGCGGCATGCGCGACCAGGCAGGGCGCGATCACCATGGGCAGCCCGCGCCGCACCCGCGCCGACAATGCGTACAGCTCGGCCAGCGAATGCCAGGGATTGCCCGGCAGTCCCGCCACGCTGCTGTCCTCGCTCTGCATCGCCGCGCTGATCTGCGCACGCAGGCGCTCATCGCGCAGCCCGTACGGCGATTCCTCCATGAACATGCGGCGGCGGCCGATGTTGAAGCGCTTGAACCACGGCAGCAGGAACGACAGGTGGCGCGTCCACGGGATGTTCCAGCCGTCGTAGCGGAAGGTCGCGCCGTACACGCCCACGCCGGCGACCAGTTCCGGCCGCTCAATCGCCAGCATCAGCGCCAGCAGCGCGCCCATCGACAACCCGGCGACGAACACCTGATCGACCTCGGCGGCCAGCGCCTCGGCGGCGCGCTCGACGCTGGCGTACCAATCGCGCCAGCCGGTGGCGAGCAGATCGTCCATGTCGCCGCAATGGCCGGCCAACTGCACGCCGTGCACGGTGAAGCCGGCACGGTGCAGGCCCATGCCGACCCGGCGCATTTCCGCCGGGGTGCCGGTCAGGCCGTGGATGAGCAGCACGCCATGGCGGCCACCGCGAAAGAAGAATTCACTGGATCGGATCACGTCGGACGGCCTTCCTGGAAGGCGACCAGCATCCCAGCCGAGGTTTTCCCGAAACTTTCATCGCGCCCCTCGGGCATATCCGTTCAGGAAGCGTATCGACTCCCCGCCAACTGGAGCATGTTTGCTTCAGCCCCCTCGTTCACCGTAGGGGCGGCTCTGGGTGGCCTAGGGCCATCAGCCGCGATGAGGCTTTCCCGGGGAAGCCGCTCCTACGGTGAAATGCCCTGGGGCGTGTCATCCATTCCGGGACCAAACACCTAGTTCTGTAACGGAAAGCGGATCTCCACCCGCAACCCGCCCTGTGTCCCGCGCAGGAACTCGACCGTCGCCTGGTAGCGGCTGGCGATACCCTGCACGATCGCCAGCCCCAGGCCGGACCCGTCACCGCCGACGCCCGGCACCCGGAAGAAGCGCTCGCCCAATCGCGCCAGCAGCGCCTCCGGCACCCCGGGGCCGTCGTCCTCGACGCTGAGCACCGCCTGCGCGCCGGCCGTCGCCAGCGCGACGGTGACGCTGCAGCCGCGCCCGGCGTAGCGCAGCGCGTTGTCGATCAGGTTGTCGAGCAGTTCCTGCACGCCCGATGCATCGCCCAGCACCATCACCGCCTGCTCCCCATTGTCGACCTGGTAACCCAGATCGACATCGGCGGCCAACGCGTCCGGCACCCGCGCCGCCACCACCTGCGGCACCAACCGATGCAGCGCGACCGGTGCCTGCAAATCGGCATCGCGATGCGGCGACTGCACGCGGCTCAGCGCCAGCAACTGGCTGGCCGCACGCGCCGCGCGTCCGGTCAGCTGGCGGATATGCGCCAGCGAGTCGCGCAACTGTTCCGGATCGGCGGTCATCGCGCGCTCGGCATGCAGCTGCAGGCCGGCCAGCGGCGTGCGCAGCTGGTGCGCGGCATCGGTGATGAAGCGCTCGTGCAGCGCCAACGTGCCTCGCACGCGTGCGAACAACGTGTCCAGGGTCTGGGTCAGCGGCAGGATCTCCAGCGGCACGTCCGGACCGGTGACCGGCGCCAACGCCTGCTCGCGCTCGGCCAGGCGCCGGGTCAGCGGCGCCAGCACGCCCAGGCCGTGGTTGACGCCGAACCACACCAGCCCCATCACCGCCACGATCAGCGCCGCCTGTATCGGCAGGGTCAACTGCAGCACCTGGCGGGCGCTGCGATGGCGATCGATCAGGGTCTCGGCGACGGTCACGGTCAACACGTCACCGTCCTCGTACGGCGAAGGCATGCTGATCGAAGCCGCGCGCAGGCGCCGGATCCCATCATCGATGTCGTACAGCAGCGGCCCGGCGCCCGACGCCGGCTGGTGCAGCCGATGCAGGCTGGTATCGCCGTAGATCAGGCCATGGCGACGGCTGGACACCGAGAAGTAATTAGGCCCATCCGGGTCATAGCGCAGCAGGAACTGCGCCTGCGCCGACAGCACGCGCTCACCCGGGATGTTGCGCATCATCGCGGTCAGCGCGCTGAGGTCGTCGGCCAGGCTGGCATCGTGCGCACGATTGGCATAGCCGAGCGCGATCCGGTAGGTCACCGCCGCGTCGAGCGCAAGCAACAGCAGCATCGGCACCGCCAGGAACAGCAGCAGGCGCCGGCGCAGGCTCGGCCGCACCGGTACGCGCTCAGGGCTCATCGTCACCCTCCTGGCGTTCCTGCAGCAGATAGCCCAGTCCACGGATGGTGCGGATACCCACGCCGCTGCCGTGCAGCTTGCGGCGCAGGCGGTGCATGGCGATATCCAGGCCGTTGTCGCTGATCTCCTCGTCCCAGCTGCACAG
The DNA here is from genome assembly GCF_058986605.1 of Pseudomonas sp. GW821-FHT07E12. Lineage (NCBI taxonomy): Bacteria > Pseudomonadati > Pseudomonadota > Gammaproteobacteria > Pseudomonadales > Pseudomonadaceae > Pseudomonas > Pseudomonas sp. GW821-FHT07E12. The sequence goes on from NZ_JBYSVX010000006.1 coordinate 156,953, forward strand.
CGTCTCCACCAACTGGGCGCGGCTGGTGACCTTGCCGGAACGCACCGCCAGCGCATCGAGCAGGCCGAATTCACGCGCGGTCAGCTCCAGCGCGTCCTCGCCGACCCAGGCGCGGTGGCCGCTCAGGTCCAGCCGCAGCTGGCCCAGCCGCAGTTCCGGCGCACCCTGGCTGATCGCACGCCGCAGCACCGAGCGCACCCGCGCTTCGAACTCCTTCAGCGCGAACGGCTTGACCAGATAGTCATCGGCACCGAGATCCAGCACCTGCACGCGTTCATCCAGGCCTTCACGCGCGGTGATCACCAGCACCGGGGTGTTCGCCCCACGTCGCCGCAGCCGTTCCAGCACACGTATGCCGTCCATTTCGCCGAGCAGGCCGAGGTCGAGCACCAGCAACTGATAGTCGGTGCTGCGCAGCGCCGCGTCGGCATGCGTGCCATCGTCGACGTGGTCCACCGCATGGCCCTGCTGCCTCAGCGCGAACACCACCGCATCGGCAATCGACGGTTCGTCCTCGGCAATCAGTACGCGCATGGTTTCGCCTCCGCATACGGCAGATCAAGGGAGCGCAACGGCTGTGGAAAGCTGAACAGGGCCGGGAGGCACATGGGATGAGATAAGCGTCGTGGTCGGATACGGCACAGTCTGAGCGAAAGAGGATCAGTGCAATGTCGTAATACCCCGGCATTCGACGCCGGGTTACGCCAGCCTGCCCGGCCCGCCGCCATGCCGAATATCCCCTCATCGCTGCAGAACATCCAGCGGGTGGATCCCGACATCCGATCACCGCCGATCGCGTGTCTCACCGCTCGCAGACACGCGACCAATAAAAAGCCCCGCAGACCAGGGGGAGGTCGGCGGGGCCAGGGAACGGGAACTTGGGGAGGAGTTCCGCTCCAGAGATCTGCTCCAGGGGATGGGAGAGATCTGCAGACAGGCGTTGCGCCTGTCGAGGGCTATAACACCATTTCCTACATTGATGAATCGTGAAGATTCTGGTTAAGAATTCGTCGGATTAAGGACGGATTCATTCCGCCGACTCGTTCATCCCGCTTATTTTCTGCGCGCATTCCGAGCAATGCCGCCCTGGAACCACGCATGCCGATTGCGCGGGATTCAAGGCAGCAGATGACACGCGCTAATGCGCCTCGTCCCAGTTGTCGCCCACGCCGACATCGACCAGCAGCGGCACGCGCAGCTGCGCGGCACCGGCCATGCGCTCGACCACGTTGCGGCGCAGTTCCTCGACGAAACCTTCCTCGACCTCGAACACCAGTTCATCGTGCACCTGCAGGATCATCAGCGCACGCTCGCGGTGATCGGCCAGCCATGCATCCACCGTCACCATCGCGCGCTTGATGATGTCCGCCGCGGTGCCCTGCATCGGCGCGTTGATCGCCGCGCGCTCGGCACCGGCGCGCTGGGCCTGGTTGCTGCTGGCGATGTAGTCCAGATACAGGCGCCGGCCGAACACGGTCTCGACGTAGCCGTTCTCGCGTGCCTGCTGGCGGGTGTTCTCCATGAAATCGCGCACCCCGGCGAAACGGCTGAAGTACAGCGCGATGTAATCCTGCGCCTCACCACGACCGATCCCGAGCTGACGCGCCAGCCCGAACGCGCTCATGCCGTACATCAGGCCGAAGTTGATCGCCTTGGCGGCGCGACGCTCGTTGGAGGTCACCTCGTCGATCTTGCGGCCGAACACCTCCGCCGCGGTGGCGCGGTGCACGTCGGCGCCGGATTCGAACGCAGCGACCAGGCCCGGATCGCCGGACAGGTGCGCCATGATCCGCAGCTCGATCTGCGAGTAGTCGCAGGCGATCAGCTTGCGTCCGGGCGGGGCGACGAAGGCGCGACGGATGCGGCGGCCGTCGTCGGTGCGGATCGGGATGTTCTGCAGGTTGGGATCGGACGAAGACAATCGCCCGGTCGCCGCGCCCGCCTGGTGGTAGCTGGTATGCACGCGCCCGGTCTGCGGATGGATCATCTCCGGCAGCTTGTCGGTGTAGGTGCTGCGCAGCTTGGCCAGGCCGCGATATTCCAGGATCACCCGCGGCAGCTCGTGCTGGTCGGCGATCGCCTCCAGCGCTTCTTCGTTGGTGGACGGCTGGCCCTTGGGTGTCTTCACCACCGCCGGCAACTTCAATTCGTCGAACAGCAGCGCCTGCAGTTGCTTGGGCGAATCCAGATTGAAGGTACGCCCGGCCAGTTCGGTGGCTTTCTGCTGCGCGGCCAGCATGCGCCGCGACAGGTCGGCGCTCTGCCGGCGCAGTTCCTCGGCATCGACCTGCACGCCGTTGGCCTCGATCCGCTCCAGCACCGGCACCAGCGGCATCTCGATCTCGCGATAGACACGTTCCAGGCCCGGCTCGGCGGCCAGCTTGGGCGCCAGCACATGGTGCAGCCGCAAGGTGATGTCGGCATCCTCGGCGGCGTATTTCGTCGCCTCGTCGAGGCCGACGTGCGAGAACGGAATCTGCTTGGCGCCCTTGCCCGCCACGTCCTCGTACTTGATGGTGTCGTAGCCGAGATAACGTCGCGCCAGGCTGTCCATGTCGTGGCGGGCACTGCCCGAATTGAGCACGAAGCTCTCCAGCAAGGTGTCGTCGGCGTAGCCGGCCAGCGCGATGCCGTGGCGACGCATCACGTGCAGGTCGTACTTGCCGTGCTGGCCAAGCTTGCGCACGGCTGCGTCCTCGAGCAGCGGCCGCAACCGCTCCAGCGCCTGCGTGCGATCCAGCTGCGCCGGTGCGCCCGGATAGTCGTGGCCCAGCGGCAGATACGCGGCCTTGCCGGTTTCGGCGGCGAAACTCAGGCCGACCAGGTTGGCCTGCATCGAATCCAGGCTGTCGGTCTCGGTATCGAAGGCGAACTGACCAGCTTCACGCAGCCGCGCGATCCAGGCATCGAGTTGCTCGAGCGTGCTGATCATCTCGTACTCGCCGGCTGCGGCCAGCGCCGGATCGAGGTCGGCGGCAGCGACGACAGGTGCGGCGGCAAAACCCGCACCACGCGCCTTGCCCGGCTCCTTTTCGGCCACCGCCACGTCGATGCTGGCCCCCTCAAGTTCCTTCAGCGCCTGGGTGAAGCCATAGCGCTGGTACAGGCCACGCAACGCCTCGGCATCGCGCTCGCGCAGCACCAGTTCCTGCGCACGCTTTTCCAGCGCCACGTCGGTCTTGATCGTGACCAGTTCGCGGTTCAACGGCAGGCGCGGCAGCGCCGCACGCAGGTTGTCGCCGATCTTGCCCTTGATCTTGTCGGCATTGGCGATGATCGCGTCGAGCGAGCCGTACTCGGCCAGCCACTTGGCCGCAGTCTTCGGGCCGCATTTCTCCACACCGGGCACGTTGTCCACGGTGTCGCCCATCAGCGCCAACAAGTCGACGATCTGGCCGGGATTGACCGCGAACTTGTCGAACACCGCCGCGTCCGAATCCATCCGGCTGCCGCTCATCGTGTTGACCAGTTCCACGCCGGGACGCACCAGCTGGGCGAAGTCCTTGTCACCGGTCGAAATCGTCACCTCGATGCCGTCGGCGGCCCCGGCCAGCGCCAGCGTGCCGATCACGTCGTCGGCCTCCACGCCGTCGATGCGCAGGATGTCGATGCCGAGGGCATGCACGATCTCGCACATCGGCTGCACCTGCGCGCGCAGGTCGTCGGGCATCGGCGGGCGATGCGCCTTGTATTCAGCGTACAGATCGTCGCGGAAGGTCCTGCCGGGCGCGTCGACCACGAAGGCGACGTACTCGGGCTTCTCCTTCAGCGTCGCGCGCAGCATGTTGACCACGCCGAACAACGCACCGGTGGGCTCGCCCTGCGGATTGCTCAGCGGCGGCAGCGCATGGAACGCGCGATACAGGTAACTGGACCCGTCAATCAGGACTAATCTGCTCATCGCGTCATTCTACGCGGCCTCCACGCACGGCCACGGCGGCAGCGCGCATAATCGCCGGCATCCCCCCTTGGAGCCACCACGATGAAACGAGCAAGCCTGCTGCTGGCGCCCCTGTTGTTGCTGGCCGGTTGCGCCACCATGGGCCAGGACGGCGCTCCGCTCGCGCTGAACAATCCCGACATCGCCAGCAAGACCATGGACAACGGCGACAAGATCGATGAGTACCGCGTGGGCGGTCAGCTGCGCATGGTCAAGATTACCCCGGTGCGCGGCGCCCCGTACTACCTGTACGACAAGAACGGCGATGGCCACCTCCAGGGCGACCCCAACGGCGTTTCGCCGGTGTACTGGAAGCTGTATAGCTGGTGAGGCCGGGATGTGGGATTGGAGATTAGGGATTCGTAAAAGCCTGCTTCGGAAAGGCTGCTGTTGTGGGAGGGGCTTCAGCCTCGACGGGCCTTACCAGTCCACCGTCGAGTACAAGTGATCTCGTAGGAGCGGCTTCAGCCGCGATGGAGCTTTCCCGGTGGAAATGCCCCATCGCGGCTGAAGCCGCTCCTACGATGGATTGGGGCTGTTACGAATCCCCCAATCCCGAATCCCCAATCACCGCACCACCAACACCGGCACCGTGCTGCCGGTCAGCACCTCGATGGTCTGACTGCCCAGCAACACCCGGCTCATGCCGCGGCGGCCATGCGAGGTCATCACGATCAGGTCGCTGCCAAGCTCCCTGGCCGCCTCCAGGATGCCCTCGGCGGCATAGCGGTCCAGCACGTGATGCGGATTGGCGATCACGCCAGCCGCACGGGCGGCTTCCAGCGCCGGGGTCAGCACGGCCTGGGCGCTTTCCTCGCGCTCCTTCCTGTATTCCGGGCTGGCCTCGTAGCCCACGCTCCAGCCCATCGCGTCATACATGCCCATCGCCCAAGGCTCGGATACGGTGACCAGGTCGATGGCGGCGCCGGTGCCCTTGGCCAGCATCAGGCCCTGCTGCAGGCCGCGATTGGCCAGCTCGGAACCGTCGATGGCGATCAGGATGCGCTTGTACATGTCGATCTCCGGTTACGCCGTCCAGGACGGCGGTCCATACGATTGCACACCCCGCGTTTAGACGATGCGTTGATCCGGATCAACGCCGGCCGGATCCCTGCTGCTGGCTGAATCCCTCGCCAGACACCTGCCCGACAGCGGCTCCGCCCTGTTCCCGCTTGCGGCGCAGATCGTTCAGTACATTGAAGCGGCAGCGATCAAAGGTGCGTACGCGATCCTCTTCGACGATGATCAGCCGGTTCTGCTTCTCGCTGAGGATGAACACCGAGGGTGTTTCCTTGCCACGGCTTCCCTTGCGCTCGGTGACGATGCGCCACGTCCAGGGCACCTGCGCGACCAGGGTGACGATGTTCGGCCAGACGTCCTCGCCCTTGCCGGTCATGCGATTCCAATTGAACTCGACGTAGCCCTTTCCATCGTCAACCAAAGCCTGCTCGCAGGAGGTACCGGCCACGACCCAACGATCCCGCAACTGCTCCGGGAAATGGGTGCGCGGCGCCACGGCGTCGTATTGGCTGTCGGGAAGGCGCTCGAGCTTGCCGGGTGTCCAGGCGTAGGCCCATCGGTAGCGTCCGGGTTCCGGGCAGCGCTTGTTTCCAGCTCGATCACGTTGCTGCTGCAGGCAGATCGGCGACTCGGCGCGCACGATGAAAAAGACCTCGATCCGGTTTCCCTTGATCGAAAGCGACATGACTTCACCGGGAATCTGCACGCTGGTATCGGGCACATAGCCCGTCTTGCGTGCGCGCACCTCATATTCGTCCCGGTCTCTCGTGATCCAACCCTTGCCCGGGACCAGGCGGGTGAGCACATTGACGTCATTCGGGCAGTCGAAACCGGCGCCGACGCAATAGTTCGATCCGAGATAGACGATCTCTTCGACGCCGTCACCATCCAGGTCTGCCACCCGGGTGAAACCAACGTAGCTCTCATGCTTGATATCGTCGAAGGGCCCGAGTGCCTCCCAAAGTCCGGCGATCTCCTCGGCTCGATACGTATCGAGCCTCGGCTCGCCTGCAGCCAGCATCGGCCACGCCATCAGTGCCGCCACGATCCATGTGCGCATCGGTCCACTCCTTGTCCGTCGTCGCCACAGCATACGACGACCATCAGCGGACTCAAAACCAGCGCCAGACGCGATCCGGGACTGGCGCCTGGCGGGTTGCTACACCACCGTCAGGTTGGCGTAGGCCATCACCAGCCACTTCGCGCCGACTTCGTCGAACTGCACCTGCACGCGCGCATGCGCGCCGCTGCCTTCGTAGTCGGTGACCACGCCGCCGCCGAACTTGGCGTGCATGACGTTGGCGCCGAGCTTGATCGGAGCGGCCTCGGTCACGCCGCGCACCGGCCCACGCATCGCACCGAGCGAGGCCGTACGCGAGACCTGCACCTTCGGTCGCACTTCGTGCAGCAGCTCGCGCGGGATCTCGCGCAGGAAGCGCGAAGGCACGTTGTAGTTGTCCTGGCCATGGATGCGACGCGATTCGGCGTAGCTGAGCACCAGCTTCTGGCGCGCGCGGGTGATGCCGACGTAGGCGAGCCGGCGCTCTTCCTCCAGCCGCCCGCTCTCTTCCAGCGAACGCGCACTCGGGAACAGCCCGTCCTCAAGGCCAACCAGGAACACCAGCGGGAACTCCAGACCCTTGGCCGAATGCAGCGTCATCAGCTGCACGCCTTCCTCGCCGGCCTGGGCCTGGCCTTCACCGGCCTCCAGCGAGGCGTAGGACAGGAACGCGACCAGCTCGCTCATCGCCGGCACTTCCTCGTCGGCCTCGGGCAATACGAAGCGCGAGGCGACCGAGACCAGTTCATCCAGGTTCTCGGTGCGCGACTCCGAATCCAGTCCGCCGCGACTTTCCTTGGACCAGTGCTCGCGCAAACCCGAGCGCGCCAGCACGTGATCGATGCGCTCGGACAGATGCATCTGCGCGCTTTCCACGCCCAGTTGCTGGACCAGATTGAGAAAACCGGCCAGCGCGTTGCGCGCGCGTGCGGCCAGTTCGCTGGATTGGGTGCAGACCATCGCCGCTTCCCACAGCGACAGGCTCTGCGCGCGCGCCAGCCGGCGCACCTCGTCGAGCGTGCGCTCGCCGATGCCGCGCGTAGGCGTGTTGACCGCGCGTTCGAACGCGGCATCGTCGCTGCGGTTGGTCAGCATCCGCAGGTAGGCCAGCGCGTCCTTCACTTCGGCGCGCTCGAAGAAGCGCATACCGCCATAGACGCGATACGGGATCTGTTCGGACAGCAGTGCTTCTTCGAACGCACGCGACTGCGCGTTGCTGCGGTAGAGCACCGCGGCCTCGCCGTAGCTGCCGCCGTCGCGCACCCACTGGCGCGCGCGCTCGACCACGTAGCGGGCTTCGTCGACCTCGTTGTAGGACGCGTACAGGTCGATCGGATCGCCGTCGCCGGACTCGGTCCACAGCTGCTTGCCGATGCGATCGGGGTTGTGCGAGATCACCGCATTGGCCGCGCCGAGGATGTTCGCGCTGGAGCGGTAGTTCTGCTCCAGCCGGATGACCTGTGCGCCACCGAAATCCTTCAGGAAGCGCTGTACGTTCTCGACCTTGGCGCCGCGCCAGCCGTAGATCGCCTGATCGTCGTCGCCGACCACGAACACGTGGCCGGAATCGCCCGCCAGCACGCGCACGAACGCGTACTGGATCGCATTGGTGTCCTGGAACTCATCGACCAGGATTTCGCGGAAACGCGCGCGGTAATGCGCCAGCAGCGCCGGGGTGTCGCGCAGCAGCTCGTGCGCGCGCAGCAGCAACTCGGCGAAATCGACCAACCCGGCGCGATCGCAGCGCTCCTGATAGGCGACATAGACCTGGCGCAGGGTCTCGGTCCAGTCGTCGCGACCTTCAGGCTGGATGTGCTGCGGGCGACGGCCTTCGTCCTTCTGCGTGTTGATCCACCACATCGCCTGCTTGGGCGGGTAGCGCGTCTCGTCCAGCTCCAGCGCCTGCACCACGCGCTTGACCAGCCGCAGCTGATCGTCGCTGTCCATGACCTGGAAGCTTTCCGGCAGCTTCGCGTCCTGCCAGTGCAGGCGCAGCAGCCGGTGCGCAAGACCGTGGAAGGTACCGATCCACATGCCGCGGCTGCCCTGCCGCAACTGCAGGTCGGTGCGATGCCGCATCTCGCCGGCGGCCTTGTTGGTGAAGGTCACCGCCAGGATGCCATGGGTCGGCACGCCATAGACTTCGTTGAGCCAGGCGATGCGGTGAGTGAGCACCCGCGTCTTGCCGGAGCCGGCGCCGGCCAGCACCAGATAGTGCCCGGGCGGCGCGGAAACGGCCTCGCGCTGGGCGGGGTTCAGGTGATCGAGCAAATGAGAGACATCCACCCGCGCATTTTACGCGAAGTGGGGAATCGGGAATCGGGAATCGGGAATCGGGATAGGCTTCTTTTCCCGGATCCAGTTGGCAAGCGATCTGATTGTTTTTTGTGGGAGGGACTTCAGTCCCGACAGTGGGCCGACAAGTCCTGTCGGGACTGAAGTCCCTCCCACAGCGAACCTGCTGTCCGGAACAGGCTTTTGCGAACCCCGAATCCCGCCCTACAACGCCAGCAGCGCAGTCGCCGCCTCGTGCGCCTGCCCGCGCAACTCCGGGATCGCCAGGCTCTCCCACAGGCTGCCGGTGCGCAGGCTGCCGATCACCTGGATACGCGGATCGGCACGACCTTCGGCATCGATCAGGCGACCGGCCTCGTCGGTATCCACACCGATGCCATGCGGCCCCGCCACGGCATGGCCTAGACCGAGCAACTGCTGCAACAGCGGATTGCGCATCGCCTGCACGCGCATCTCCACGCCGGTGGCATTGACGAGCTGATTCGCATCCAGCTGCAACGCATGCCCGTGCGCGGTGCGTGCGCTCAGCTGCACGCAGGCACCAACCGGGAACACCGTATCCAGACGCGCGCGATGCACCTGCAACTGACCGCTGTCGCACATCGCCTGCAGGCTGGCGTGGACCTCCGGCGCAATCCGATGTCGGTGCACGTCCCAATATCGCACCACGTGGCGCAGGAAGCGGCGCTGGTCGCGAATGCAAAGCGATTGCCACAGTGCCCGGCTGTACGGGCGCAGCGCCTCCATCACGCTCTGCCAGGGCAGGCCGCGTACCATCGCCGCGCGCACATGGCTGCGCAGCGCGCGCATGCGCGGACGCAGTCGCATCGCCAGCAACGCCTGCACATCCAGCTCGGCAACCGCATCCCGCGCATGTGGCAGCGGCATCAGGCCATGCCGCGACACCACGTGCACCGGCCCGCGATGACCGCGCGCATGCAGCGTCACCGCGCTGTCGACCATGCTCAGCCCGGAGCCGACGATGCACACCGTGGACTCCGGCGCGATCCCGCCCAGCGCCTCGCTGTCCCAGGCCTCGATCCGTTGCGAAGCTTCCAGCCCGGCCGCACCGCGCGCCGGCAGCGGTCGCAAAGCGTTGCCGACCGCCAGCACCACGCCTCGCGCGCGCAGCTCGCCTTGCCGGGCCAATTGCAGGCGCAGTGCGTCCTCATGTTTTTCGAGCCCGAGCACGCGATCGTGGATGGCCTCGAACGTTGCCGCGCTGTCCTGCCGGGCTTGCCGCAGACGTTCGCGCAGGTAGTCCGCGTAATGGCGACGCCCGATGTAGCGCCGCGCCAGCTCTGCCGCGTCCACGTCATCGAAGGTCGGCTCACCACTCAGGAAGTCGACAAAATCGCCAGGGCGATCCGGGAATGCGCTCATCTTGCCGGCCGGCACATTGAGCAGATGCTCGGCGCGGCGTGTGGAATACGCCACGCCATCGGCCAGCGGCAACGCCGAACCCACCAGCACGATATGGATCGCGGCATGCGCCTGCCGCAGCAGCTGGATTGCCGCCAGTACGCCGGAGGCGCCACCGCCGATGATGGCGATGTCGCAATCGCGCGAGGACATCTGTTCGTTCATCCGGCGATTGTAGAGGATGAGGTTTACCCGTCTGCGTCAGCCGGGCAACCCTGTTTCACGTCCCGCTTACGTGTCACATCAACGCATCGGCCAGCCGTGCGATGCCTTCGCGGCTATGGCGCCATGCCGGGCGCGCGCGCCACTGCGCCATGTCGACCTGGATCGAGTCGCTCAGGTAATCGCGCTCGATCTCGTGCAACCGCGCCACCACGCCGCGGTCGTAGCAGAGCATGCCGATCTCGGCATTGAGCGCGAACGAGCGGATGTCGAGGTTGATCGAACCGACCAGCGCCACATCGTCGTCCACGCTCAGGTGCTTGGCGTGCAGGAAATGCGGCCGATACAGCGCGATCTTGACGCCACAGCGCAGCAGCTCGTCGTAGTAGGCCTCCTGCGCCCAGGCGGTGAGCCGCTGGTTGTTGCTCTGCGACAGGATCAGCTGCACGTCCACGCCAGACATGCCGGCGATGCGCAGCGCACTGAGCGTGGCCTCGTCCGGCACGAAATACGGCGTGACCAGCACCACGCGGCGGCGTGCCAGATGGATCAGCGCGTTGACCGCGTCGCGCGCGTTCTCGAACGGGTACGCCGGCCCGCTGGGCAGCAGCTGCGTGATCACATCCTCCGCGTGCCGCGTTGCGTCCGGCTGTACTTGCAGACGTTCGCCGGTCTCGATGAACCAGTCGCTGGCGAACACCGCTTCCAGGTGATTCACCACCGGCCCCTGCACCCGCGCGACCAGCTCACGGTTGGGAAATCCGGGCACGAACTCCGGCTCGGCGAGGTTCTGCGAACCGACGAAACCGACGCGGTTGTCGATCACCGCGATCTTGCGGTGATTGCGCAGGTCCATGCGGCCACTGCGACGCCAGCGCAGGCCACCCGGCAGCACCGCGCGTACCTGCACACCATGCTTCAGCAAGGTGCGGCGATAGCGCCGCAGGCCGCGTTTGGCGCCCACCGCATCCAGCAGCAGGCGAACCTGTACGCCACGCGCGGTGGCCCGCAGCAGTGCATCGACCACCGCTTCGCCGACATCGTCGTCGAACATCAGGTAGTACAGCAGGTGTACGCGCTCGCGTGCGCCGTCGATGTCGGCGATCAATGTCCGCAGTACGCCCTCGTAATCGTCGAGCAGCTGTACCGCGTTGCCATGGGTCGGCATGAAGTCGCCCTGCCGCTCCACCAGCGGCACGATCTCCGCCGCCACCGTCCCCTCGCCCGGCGGCCAGCGCAACGATGCCAGCGCCACCTGCTGTTCGCGGATCACCTGCGAGGCCTGCGCCTGCCGCTGCATGCGTTGCCGCGACAGCCAGGGGTGACCGAACAACAGGTACAGCGGCAGCCCCAGCACCGGCACGAAACCGACCAGCAGCAGCCAGCTGCGCGCGGCCCCCGGCGTGGTGCGGGCGGGAATCCACAACAGCGCGACCAACCGGATCACCCAGTCCAGCGCCAGCAACCACGTGCCTTCCCACCATTGCGGCAGCATCCGTCGTCCTGTCGAGAGCGTTGGGAGGATTCTGCTGGAGCTGCGGAGGAACGCAAGCGGGTGCGGCGTGGGGCGGAAAGCCCGGTAGGAGCGGCTTCAGCCGCGATGGGGCTGTCACGCAGATCCTTCCGCAAAAGCCCGCGCATCCATGTACGGGGATTCAAACGGTAAAGCCCCATCGCGGCTGAAGCCGCTCCTACGACTCCAGAAAGCACAAAGCCCGCCTTGCGGCGGGCTTTGTTGGAGGCATCCCCCGCCTTCGCGGGGATGACGTGTAGCGGCAAAGGCGTTCGCTTTGCGAACGCGCCGCTACGTCACTTGATCTTGCCTTCCTTGTACAGGACGTGCTTGCGCACGACCGGATCGTACTTCAGGAATTCCATCTTCCCGGGGGTGTTCTTCTTGTTCTTGTCCGTCGTGTAGAAGTGGCCAGTGTTGGCCGTCGAAATCAGACGGATCTTGTCGCGCTTGCCTGCCATGATCGTTTACTCCTCAGACCTTTTCGCCGCGCGCACGCAGCTCAGCCAGAACGGAGTCGATACCGTTCTTGTCGATGGTGCGCAGGGCGTGCGCGGAAACACGAAGCTTGACCCAGCGGTTCTCGCTGGCAACCCAGAAACGGCGCTCGTGCAGATTGGGCAGGAAACGACGACGGGTCTTGTTGTTGGCGTGCGAGACGTTGTTACCCGTCTGCACTCGCTTGCCGGAAACCTGGCATACGCGGGACATTGCGCACCTCGATAAGTTTGCGATGCCTTCCATAGCCCGGAAGGCGGCGGCCCCGATGGCATCAAGGCCACCACGCAATCCAAGGGAATCAAGCACTTACGCTGACAAAGCCGGCACAGGGATCGCGCTCCCGTACCGCCGCCGGTGGCAACCGGACACAGCGAGCCGCGCATTATGCCGAGCTTTCCCTTTGCATGCAAGCACTTAGCCGATCTGGCGGGCTTGGCCGCCCGGCCCGCGCCCACCGGCTTCTCGTAGGAGCGGCTCTGGGTGGCCTAGGGCCATCAGCCGCGATGGCCTTCCCGGGAAAACC